>CALWMQ010000040.1 GCA_944382025.1 uncultured Clostridia bacterium
CTGGAGTTCAGACGTGTGCTCTTCCGATCTATTGTAGAACTCATAAAATTCAGGCGGCAGCTCACCGATGCTGTCGCATTTGTTGACGCACAGCACAACCGGTTTTCCGCTTTTTTGCAGCAGGATGGCCACGTCCGCGTCATTGGCGGTAACCCCCGCCTTTAGGTCGGTGACCAGAATGATTACATCCGCCTGTTCAATCGCCAGCTGAGCCTGGCGGCGCATCTGGGACAGGATGATATCATCGGAACGGGGCTCAATGCCTCCCGTATCCGCCAGCATGAAGGTACGGCCACGCCACTCGCAGGGGGCAAAAATCCGGTCCCGGGTCACGCCAGGCGTATCCTTGACGATGGACAGCCGCTGTCCAATCAGCTTATTGAATAGGGTTGATTTCCCCACATTGGGACGGCCTACCACCGCCACTACCGGTTTTGCCAACTGTTCCACCTCGTCTTCTTTCGTCGTCCTCTATTGCAGCAGGGCCTCCAGCAGTTCCTTACCGCCAACGGGCACAACCTGTACTTGAACCTTCAGGGCCTGCTCTATCTGCTCCGGAGTCACATCATCCAGGAACCGGTCTTGCTCATGGCGCAGCATCACATCCGGGATTGCCAGCACCGGTGTGTCAATCCCCTGGAGCTGCCGGATAATATCCCCGCCTGTGACAAGCCCGGCCACATTGATGGTCTCCCCAAAAAACTCATTTCTAATCGCTATGACCTGCACATGAAGATTATGCCACTTTTTCCTTGCCTCGTCAACCAATTCCCTCAGGATCGGCGCGGCGGACACCCCGGTAGCCAGTGTAATGGGCGTTCCTTTTGCCTCGTGCCCGCAGTTCTCCATAGCTTTCCGGAACTGGGAACGCAATAGAGCTACCAGGCCCACCCCATTTTCCAGCTGGGACATCTCTCCATAAAACTCCTCGTCAGGTATGGCGCGTCCCGCCTTCAGATAAAACTCATCCGCCGGGTAAAACAGCCGGTTACCGGTTTCCGACAGCATCCGTTCCCCGAACTCTTCCATAGCGTCGATCACCGCCCCAGCCTCCTCCGGGGAAAACATCCTTAAAGGAGTGAGCCCATCCCGGTACTTGGTCAGTCCTACCGGCACAGCCGCCACGCTTTCCACCGCGGGCCGCAGGGCGGCTAGATCGTCCATGGTCTTGCGCAGTTCTTCCCCATCGTTCCAGCTCGGGCACAGCACCAGCTGGCATTCAATATGAAGTCCCGCCTCAGCGAAGCGCCGCAGGATATTCAGGCTGTCCCCGGCGAACCGATTGTTCATCATCCGGCAGCGGAGTTCCGGATTGGTGGTGTGGACCGGCAGATTGATGGGGCTGATATGCATATCAATAATCCGAGATACCGCATGCTCTGTCAGGTTGGTCAGGGTGATATAGTTGCCGAACAGGAAGGACAGGCGGCTGTCATCATCCTTGAAATACAGAGATTCCCGCATGCCCGCCGGAAGCTGGTCAATAAAACAGAAAACACATTTGTTCCGGCAGGAATGCTGCTTATCCATGAGATACGTTTCAAACTCAAGCCCCAGTTCCTCGTACTCGCCCTTATGGATGCTCAGTACCCGGAGCCCTTTTTTGCCTTCCACCGCTACCGATAAGTGGGATTCCATCAGATAAAACCGGTAATCCAAGACATCCTCAATAGGATGCCCGTTGATGGCCGCCAGTTTTTCCCCGGCACGGATCCCCTTTTTATCCGCGGGACTTCCTGCCTTCACCTCTTTGATAACCACTGCCACAACAATTTCCTCCTTCCCACCTTTTCGCAACGGCTGGGGCCTCCGTCAGCGGATCCCCCGGGAATACGATCCGTACCGCTTTGCGCCAATCCTGCGCCAGCGGCTCCTGCCCTGTCAAGCACCGAACTCTATCATTCCATAGGTCCACGGCCAAGGCTGGGGACAAAAATAGAAGGCGTAACCTGTACAGGTCACACCCTCTACCTTTCTTTCATTCCGGGCAACCTTCCGGCCAAAATCAGGCGTCCTTTTTGACGATCTGTCTGCCGTTGTAGAAGCCGCAGTTACCGCACAGACGATGCGGGCGTTTGTATTCGCCGCACTGCGGACATTTCACCAGCGCGGGAGCTTCGATCTTCCAGAGATTGTTGCGTCGTTTGTCACGCCGGGCCTTAGAGCTTTTTCTCTTGGGTACCGCCATGGTCAGCACCTCCTTAATGGAATAAAACTAGTCGATTAACTGCTTGAGCGCCGCCAGGCGGGGATCGCCTGAATCCGGCCGACAGCCGCACAGGCCCTCGTTGAGATCCTTGCCGCACCAGGGACATAATCCCCGGCAATCCTCCCGGCAAAGGTTCTTGGACGGCAGGCTGAGAATCAAATCCGCCTCCGCCAGATCATCCAGCGGAATCTGATAATTGTCGATCAGCACAAAGTCGTCATTCTCCTCGTTGTTCAGCGACGTGACCAGGATATGCTCCATAGGCACCGTCCGCTGTTCCCGGATGGGCCGCGTACAGCGGTCGCATTCTCCGATGAAATCGTAGGAAGCCGTTGCCCTCAGCATCACCACACCGGCCGACAAGCTGACGCTGCCGGTCACCCGTACGGGCGAAGCAAAGGGGTAGGTACCACCAATATCCAATGAGGAAAAATCCAATTCGCAGTCAATGGGAAGAGTGTCTTTCTCCCCCATAAACAACGGTTTCAACTGTAGAAGCATATCATACCTCGAGCATCACGCAGAATATTATATAGTTCTGCCGGGTGTTTGTCAACCTATTTTTTAAAGATTCCGGGATCGTGAGCGAAAAAATCCTTTTTCTCCCCGGGAAATCCGGCCAAAATTTATCCTTAATAGCCTTTTTATGTCTTTTTCTCCGGACAAACCACCAGTTCATATTCCCCGTTTTTCAGGGCGGCCAGAAGGCTGCTTTGGGAATCAACCCTCCCGCGGAAACGGACGCCAGCCCGTGCCAGCATCATCCACTCATGGAAATCCGAACCGGCAATACCAGGCAGGCCGTTTTCCCGTGCCCATGCGGCGGCCAGGTCATTGTGGCTATCGTGGCAGGGGTTCCCGTTATGCACCTCCACACCATCCAGCAGTTGGGGATCACACCGTGTCAGCCAGGGACGGAACGGATGGGCCTGAGCCCACCACAGCCCCTGTTTTCGGGCAAAATCCGAAAAAGAGACCGGGTTCATCTGATACAGCCGGGGATATTCCCGCAGCAAGCTTTCGGTCAATCCATACACCAGATAATCATTGTCCTCCCCGGAGAACCGGAGTTCCATCCCCAGAAGCACCGTCAGCCCGCAGGCATCGCCCGCCGCCTTGGCGTTCCGATACCCCTGAAGCCACCGGTCTGTCTTGTCGGTCCAGGGCATGTCCGGAAGGATTTTTTCAAAGTACCCGTCAAAATAATGATCGGTTACCACAATCCCGTCATACCCGGCGTCCTTATACGCTTTAACGCTGTCTTTGGCAGGCACAACACCACAGGGACTGGTTTCCTGGGTGTGGAAATGCATTTCAAACAACGATCCCACCTATAGCTACCCGCCTTTCTTCTCATAGCCGTCAGAAAGAGCCAGGGGAAAGCGTTTACCCGCTTTCCACCCGGCCCTGAGATTCCCGAAAAGACTCCGTTCAGATTTCCACCGCGAATTCCGCAATGCGGGCAGGGATTTCAGATTTGTCCGCGGATACGGACAGCACCACATTGGTTTCGGATTTCCCGGACAGCACTCCCAGCTTCTCAATAAACACAGCCAGTTTTTCCATATCCTTGCCGCCGATTTTCAGAGTGGAATCCACGAAAATATCCGTAATATCATAGTTCCCAGCGCACATGCCGGCGATGAAGCCGTAAAAGCTATCAAATCCCTGGATACCGTACTCATCGGCTACTGCCAGGCGGGCCTTATGGCTGATATCATAGGTCAGATTGCTGTCCTTCTCGATGAAGACCACATTCCCTTTGGTCTCCGCGGTAGCGGCATTGCACATGTCGATCAGCCGTTTGGTCTTGCCGGAGCCTTTTTTTCCGAGGATGAGAGTAATCATTTTAATTCCTCCTAATATATGATAACCGCAGATGAGCGGCTTTTGCCAGGGGTGCAAAAGGGGCGGGCAGGATTAACGGCCCAGCCGTTTCTCCAGGGAAGCCTTCTCCGCCTCATAACCGGGCTTGCCCAGAAGGGCGAACATATTCTTTTTATAGCTTTCCACACCGGGCTGGTCAAAAGGATTGACGCCCAGCATATATCCGGAAACGGCACAAGCCTTCTCGAAGAAATAGATCAGATAACCCAGTTCTTCCTCACACACCGATGGAACGTGGAGCACCAGATTGGGGGTGCCGCCATCGGTATGGGCCAGCACGGTGCCTTCAAAGGCTTTTTCGTTGATTTCCGCCATAGTTCTGCCCGTAAGGAAGTTCAGACCATCCACATTTTCCGGATCATTTTTAATGGTCAATTCCTTCTGGGCCTTGTCGATGAGCACCACCGTCTCCATGAGAATGTTGGACCCATCCTGGACGAATTGGCCCAGGGAATGCAGATCCGTGGAGAACACCACCGAAGCCGGGAACAGGCCCTTGCCATCCTTACCCTCGCTCTCGCCGTAGAGCTGCTTCCACCACTCGTTCATCATGGTGTAGCAGGGTTCATAGCTGACCATCAGTTCCACCTGGCGGCCTTTGCGGTACAGGATATTCCGGGCGGCGGCGTATTTATAGCAGGGATTCTTTTCCATATCCGGGTCATCCAGCTCCTGCCGGGCTTTGGCGGCACCCGCCATCAGGGCGGCGATGTCGCAGCCAGCCACAGCGATGGGCAGCAGCCCCACGGCCGTCAGAACCGAGAACCGGCCTCCCACGTCATCCGGCACCACAACGGTTTCGTACCCTTCCCGGTCAGCCAGGGCCTTCAGGGTACCCCGGGCCTTGTCGGTGGTGACATAAATCCGTGTTTTAGCTTCCTCAGCCCCCACCGTCTTTTCCAGATATTCCCGGAACACCCGGAAGGCGATAGCCGGTTCTGTGGTGGTACCGGACTTGGAAATCACATTGATGGAGACCCTTTTGCCCTCGCACAGTTCCAACAGTTCGCTCAGGGCTGTAGAGCTGATGCTGTTGCCGGCGAAGTACACGTCAGGGGTATTTTTCTTTTTCGCGTTATAATTGGGGGACTTGAGGAACTCAATGGCGGCCCGTGCCCCCAGATAGGAGCCTCCGATACCAATCGCGATAAAAATATCCGTATCCTGCTGAATCCGGGCAGCGGCGGCCTGGATCCGGGCGAACTCCTCTTTATCGTAATTGACAGGCAGATCCACCCAGCCCAAGAAATCATTTCCCGGGCCCTTGCCGCTGTGCAGCAGCTCATGGGCAGCCGTTACCTGCGGCTGGATGGCGTTCCATTCATGATCACGGACGAATCCATCCAAATACTTGGTTTCAAGGGTAATAGACATATTCCGATGTCGCCTCTTTCTTTCCTTGTAAGGTAACTCTATTCTACAATAGAACCGCGGTGAATGCAACCGCCTGAATGTAAATTCTTTTCCAAGCGGCCACAAATTTTCCCGGTTCCATAGTAGTATCCTCCCAAGGGGTCGTAGTATGACGCCATTCTGAAGGCGATCTTGTCTGGCAGGTAAAGGTACGGCAGCCTCCCTTACGTTTACCAGGGAAACTGCGGATATACAAAAAGGAGCGGATCAATGCGCCCGCCCCTTTAGATCTCGCCGAATTTGAGAGAATAGTAAGCCACGTCCGTCACCCGGCCGCCGAAATCCGCTTCCGGCAGGAGGGCTACCCGTTGGAAGCCCAATTTCTCAATCAGGTGGATAGACCGATCATTTTCTGCGTCAATGGACGCGCTGAGCCGTCCCAACCCCAGTGTATCCCGGGCATACTCCATCATGGCCTGGACACTCTCGGTAGCATACCCCTTATTCCAGTACCGACGCAGAAACAGGTACCCAATCTCCCCTAAGTATCCGTCTACGACTTTGTTGATCGTGCATTCCCCGATATATTCATCCTTCCCCTTGATTGTCACCGCCCATTCGGTAGCGGTACGGGCACGGATGATTCGCTGAATGGCGTGCGCTTCCCGCGGCGGGTATCCCCCCAGATACGCCCGCACCTCTTCGTGGTTAAAGGCGGTTACCATCCTGGCGATATCCTTATCCATACGGCGGCGCAGGATCAGCCGCTGCGTTTCAATAACCGGAGCTTCTTTTTTCGCCACATGCGCCGCCTCCCAATGAATAAATATCCTTTAATAGTATACCATATTCCCTCCAAAAAATGAAGGGGGCTTTTCACATGGAAACAGTGATAATCCCTTCGCCTGGTTCTGATAGTGATCAAGGAACCCTGCCTCCTTTATTCTTCCCCGATCATTCTTTCCAAGGAGCCCAACCCAGGCGACTGGGAAATCCCGCCTTGGGACAGACCCTTTACCATTTGGGCGGACAGCTCCGAGGGCAGCGGAATACGGCTCTCCTGATAGGGATCCTCATTCTTCCACTGCATTTCGGTTAGATCTTTCCAATACTTTTTGGGCATATGGTTTCTTCGGCAGACCGGATTTATCCGCTCACGGATGGCAATCGTATCATAAAAGGATTTCCACATCCGTTGATATGCCCGGTCATCCTCCGCCGCCTCCGGCGGCAGCAGGCCTTCCGCTGAAGTGATATACCAGTCCTTCGCATCCCATATTCCGGCTTGGTTATGGGTCTTGTCATGGATCATGAAAGGCTGGATGGAAAAGCGGGAACAAAAATGGGGCATCAGCATGGGCAGGACCTGATGTTCCGGGCTGATGGGCGCGTAATATACCCCGCCTGCCCGTTTGGAAAACCGGATAAACTGACGAAACATTCCCGCCTCACGCCCCACAAGGGCACAGATCTTATCGACCCGCATCACCCGGGGATCCGTTATTTTCTGATGGATGCCCCTGCCCACACGCATCCCTATACGGATATACTGATACACCGCGTCCCCTTTGTCCTCAAAGGCGGATTGAAAAGCTGTCCACACCTTCTCGTAAGCCGCCCACCCCATCGTTTTCCGGATCCCCGCAATCACCCGTTCCGCCTGCTCTTCAGAAGGAATCGCCTCTACATATCGGCATCCCAGCTTCTGCTGGCACAGGCTCCCGGATTCTACCGTCTCTGGTGCCGGGTGAAAGGAATAGGACTGGAATACGGCGCTGAGCAGCCCCTCAAAGGTATCGTCATACAGCAGCACTACAGCTGGCCCGTCAGGCATTTTATAGTATCCTCCCTTCCGGGGCGCAGATCCGGCAGATCCTGCCAGGACAACTGCCTGACCGCCGGGAACAAGGGCAGATCTCCGGGATGGCGCCGTACATCAGCAGTCAAGTTTTGATAGATAAAGGACTGGGTCATGCGGGTTCCGTCGTACATCCTCCCCCGGCAGACAATGAAATATACCGCCCTTTTGAGTACGACCCCGATTTTTTTCAGGTCGTCAAACCCAAGGGAGCCTGCCCGGCGGGCTTGGAGAATCCGCTGTGCGGATTTCAGACCGATGCCGGGAACCCGCAGCAGCGTCTCCTTGTCCGCCCGATTGATCTCCACCGGGAACTGATCTAAGTGGTTCAGGGCCCAATTGCATTTGGGATCCAGCAAAGGATCCAAGGAAGGATGGACCTCATCCAGCAGCTCTTCCACCTGGAACCCGTAAAACCGGAGCAGCCAGTCGGTCTGATACAGCCGATGTTCCCGCAGCAAAGGCGGCGGCTGGTCTTTTGGCAGCAGGGCATGTGTCCCTACCGGGATATAGGCGGAATAAAACACCCGCTTTAACCCATAGTTTTTATACAGCCCCGCGCTCAAGCGCATAATCTGGTAATCGGTTTCCGGGGTAGCGCCGATAATCATCTGGGTACTCTGCCCACCCGGTGCGAAGGCGGGGGCATGCCTGTACACCGCCAGATCCTGTTTATTTTGGGAAATCCGGTCCCTCACCGCTCTCATGGGTTTGAGAATGCTGTCCTTCTTTTTGTCCGGAGCCAGCTGGGTAAGGCTCTTTTCGCTGGGCAGCTCGATATTGACACTCATACGGTCACACAGCAATCCCAGCTTGTCAACCAGTTCCGGGGAACATCCGGGAATCGCCTTGGCGTGAATATACCCATTGAAATGGTAGGTATGCCGCAGCAGTTCCAGCACCCGGCACATCCGTTCCATAGCGTAATCCGGATTTTTCAGTACGCCTGAGCTGAGGAAAAGCCCCTCAATATAATTACGGCGATAGAATTCCATGGTCAAGCACGCCAGTTCCTCCGGGGTAAAGGTGGCCCGGGGAATATCGTTGGAACAGCGGTTGACACAGTATTGGCAGTCAAAAACACAGCTGTTGGTCATCAGCACCTTCAGCAGGGAAATGCACCTTCCATCAGCGGCGAAGCTGTGGCAGATCCCACACCCTACAGCGGAGCCCAGCATACCGGCCCGGCCTCCCCGGTCCACCCCGCTGGAAGTACAGGCCGCGTCATATTTGGCGGAATCCGCCAAGATCCGCAGCTTATCCATCATGTCCACCCTGTAAAACCTCCTTGACCATCCCGATGATGCCGTTGGCCCTATTCCAGGGGCAGGTATGGGACTCAGTGGCAAGCATATATCCGTCAGCCGTCGGAGGAGACATATATTCCCATCAAGGTTTTTCAGTATCCCTTGAAAAAGCGTTCCGGCAGGATGCCTTCCCCCATGGATTTTCCCCGGCCCATGCCAGCGCCAGGCCCGCCTTGGCCTACCGCCCCACCAAGGCCCTTGCACCGCTGACCGGGAATGGTATTCCCCTCTTCAGCCGTTTCCCCGCCGGTGAGCCCCTTTGCCATATTCCCTGCCAACCAGCTGCATATGGTCCGTGTTTGCTCGGCCTTCCGCAAAGCCCTTTTCTCCTATCCCAAAAAGGAACCGTCTTCTTTCCGAGTCGGCCTTCCGCCTCCAGTATAGAACAAACGTTCTCGTTTGTCAAACATTTGTTCTCTTTTCTCGGAAATTTCCTTTCTCTGTTTCCAGACCACTCGTTCAGCATTGCTATGGGTGCACAGGGGGGGCCGCCCTTTCTTCCTCCGTTCCATCCGATGGCTGCCTGGCCGGATCACCTCCTGACCACTTACGCTGACGGAAAACATAGCCTTTTTTGGTGAAAGTATCCCTTTTCCTTGTATCCATGTTCTCCCAACCCGAACAAATTTGGCATGAAAAAACCGGCATCCTTTGGAGTCAGAAAGGCTCCTTCAGAATACCGGTCTTTTATACGATTTTTCAAGGGATGCCTGGCAGCGGCCCTTAGGCATCCAAAGTGAACGGGCCTATCACATACGCCGGGACAGTTGCCGCATACGATTTGCCGTTTTCGAAACGGTACAGACCAAAAGGCCCAGCGCTCGACTTCTTCAGCAGGGGCGATAACCGTACGTATCCATTACTCCTTCCATTCCGTCCCCGGGTCCTCCCCAGCGCTTTCCGGCTCACCCGGCTCCTCGTCCAAGGGTTCCAGCCGTACCGGCGCCTCTTCTTCTTCTCCCGGCAGGCTCAACGTCTCGCTGTCGGCGGTCTCATCATCCAACAACAGCTGGATCTTTTCCGGTGCCTTCAGTTTTTTCCGGGTAATCAGCGCTATAAGGATCACCAAGATGAGGCACACTCCGCTGATGGCGATGCCTGCCCACAGGCCGCCGGGAGTGTAGGACAGTTCCACCGTATGCTCACCGGCCTCCACGTCAAAGGCCAGCAGGGCGTCAGCTACCCCGTAGGTTTCCACTTTTTTGCCGTCCACCTTGACAGTCCAGCCGGTATCATATGGGATAGTCGTAAACAGGGTACCGCCTTGGGAGGAAACCGTCCCCTGGATATGGCTGTCGGAAAAGTCAGTCACCTTCATACCCCCGGCCCTCAAGGTATCCATCACCTGCCGGTACACTTCCTCATTCAGGGTCACGACATAGATGTTGCCGGACACCGCGGATTCAGCGGTAACGTCCACTGTAACGGTATCCCCGACCTGGAGCTCGCCGGCATACTGGAAATACGGTTCCCGGGCGGACAGGGTCCAGCTTCCGGAAGCGGAGCCGGATAATTTGGCGGTAATGGTCTTGGCGGCCCGGCAGTCCACATAGATAAAGGTCTGACCCCCGCTGGTCAGGGTAGTCGTGAAAGCGGCGGTACCGCTTTTCCCGCCAGGGTTCATGCTGAAAGAAGAGCTGTTGCTGCCATTGACATTGCCTTGGACTCCGGAGGACCCGGAAGCAGTCATGGGGTGAATGGTATACAGGCTCAATTCTTCCCGGCCGGTCATCCGAGCCAGCAGGGTATTTTGCGTAACAATGGGGTCATAGTAGGAAAATTCCCAGCTCTTTACCCCCGGATCCACTACGTACCCCACCGGCAACGCATCGGCGTTTTCATAAATGGTATACTGGTTAGCCCCGGAACCGGCCTGGCCAACCTGGGTCAGCTGCCGGGCGTCCAGGGTGGTATTGGAAATCACATACCGGATCCCCAGCAGGGAGTCAATAACCGGCATAAAGCCTTTGTAGTAATGGCTGTTCACCCCATTGATAGGATATCCCAGGCTGCCCATGAGGCGGGTAGTGGTATAATAGTTGCTGGAAGAAAACAGGGTAATGCCCCGGTATCCGAACATAGCGGGATCCACAAAAGTACGCCGGGGGAAGAATTCCATGCGGTAAAACTCTCCGCCCATAGCGGCATCCCCGATCTCCTGGGCTTGATCCACCGCCTGGCGAACCGCTTCTGTGGTGTCGTTATCCACATAATTGACATGTTTGGTATAATGCTCGTTGGCGTCCAGGACACGCAGGGTTCCTCCGGCGTTGGTCACCATTTCCAGGGTAACCGCCAGCAGAAGGAAGCTGTACGCCACCCGCATCCGGACCCGTTTCCGGGAAACCAGCAAAATAACCAGGGTATACACCGCCGCGAAGAACAGGGTATAATAAATGGATTTAAAATCATAGGCTTCCTCCCCAAAGTGCTCCTCCAGCATCAGGTAGGCCACAAGGCCCAGGAAGGAGAGAGCGGCCTGCTTGCTGGAAACCTCCCGGAGATGCATCAGAGTCTCATAAGCGATCAGCAGCAGGGTAAAAGAATAGAGGAAAGAGAACCGGTACGGCAGGTCATTAGGGGCATGAAGGCCGTGCCAGATCAAGTTGGGCCAGTTGAGGACAAAGCTCAGGGCCAGTACGCCAACCAGCGCCAGATAGCAGAGCCGGCGGCGCAGGGGGATCTGCTTCATGGTGGCGAACAGTGGAAGCAGGAGGACAGTCAGCACTCCGCAATAGATATTGGGAAGGTTGCCGGAGCGGATGGTAGGCGTTGTATTGTACAGGTGCCGGCCCAGGAGTTCAAACATATCAAAATTACTGGCCAGTTCCGGCAGGCCGCCCCCTGCGGCGGAAGTATGCTGTAAGGCCAGGTACACCGGGATCAGCAGGAACATCACCAGCCCGCCGCCCAGTGCGGACCCGACGGCGAAACGGCGGAAGCCTCTCAGCTGTTCAGCCGGTGTCCGCCTGCTTCTCAGGGCAAACACCACATAGTACAGCACCATAAACAGGCACAGCATGAATCCAATATAGTAGTTGGCATACAGGGCATAGGCCAGGGGCAGCACATAGCCCAGGAATCTGCCGGTGCGCATCAGCCGTTCAAACCCCAGCACAACCAGCGGCAGCGTCATCACCACGTCCAGCCACATGATATTCCAGGAGTAGGCCAGCATATATGTCATAAGGGCATACATCACCGAAACCATCGGGACGCAAAAATCCTGCCGCTTGTACACATACTGGACGCACATGGCAAAGAAAAAGGCACTCAGGGCATTTTTCAGCAGGGTGATAACCAGGATTCCCTCGGTCAGCAGGTTTTCCGGGAACAGCACCAGCAGAACGTTAAACGGGCTGGCCAGGTAGTACCCGAACATAGACAGGAAGTTGACCCCCAGCCCCGCTTCAAAGGTATAGAAGGGATTGCCGCCGTGGAGCAGCATATCCCGCAGTTTGGCCAGCAGAGGGGCGTATTGGTGATGCATGTCGACGATCATGCCGGTTTTATCCCCGATAGGCCACATGCCCAGCAGGGTGTAGGCCAAGCACATACCGGACAGGGCCAGGGCCCCGGAAACCAGGGGAAAATACCACCTGCCATGTTGCAGGGGCTTTTCCCGGGAGTCCCGCATGAACTCATTGAGCCATACCACCACCAGTACCGCCACCAGAACCCCCATACCCATACAGAAGGTCCAGTTTTGCAGCTTCATATTTTCCGCGATACCGGTCAGGCTTTTCCCGCCGAGGAGTCCGGACAGGGTCAGGAAGATCAGCAGGGCAAACAATACGCCTATGACTCCCAAGATCCCCCAGCGGGATTTATCATAGGCGAACAGCTTTTGTTTCATTCTCTTTTTCAAACCTTTCCCAAATAGAATCCCGGGGAACGCCCCTTTTATCAGTGCCGGAATTTGCCGGATTTGTTGCCTGCCGGGGAAGCGGGCAGCAATTTTTCATGGATATAATATCCAAACGTGGTTATTATACCATAACCCTTCCGGTAGGGCAATGTCGATTTCAGATAAAACGCCTTTTCTTTTCCGTCTTTCCGCCCTACAAGCAAAAGGGAGGGATGCTGGTAAGCATCCCTCCCTTTGAGGATCCAAAAGCGAATGAGTCAAGCGGAGGGTTCCGGCGGACGGCCGTGGGGGCGTTGCCCCTCAACTCCACCTCCCCTTGCGGTTTCCAAAACCGCCTTGCGCCGTGTTCGCGGCGGCCGGTTTTGGCTGCGGCGACAACCCTGCTGGCTGTTTCCCATCCTTTGGGCACTCCCAGGTGTTGTCTTTTGTTAAAGGTTGGCCAAAGCTTTCCGCTTGGTGCGGCTGGTCCGCCAGGCTTCTTTTAAGCCGGAACGCCCTGTTCCTTAGCCTGGGCAGTGTAAAGATCGTAATAGAAGCCTTTTTTCGCCATCAGTTCCTCATGGCTTCCCGCTTCCATAATGCCTTTGTTCCCAATATAGAAAATCCGGTCGCAGTTCTTGATGGTAGACAGGCGGTGGGCAATAATAAAGGAAGTGCGCCCTTTCAGCAGCGCCTGGATTCCCTCCTGGAGCAGCCGTTCCGTTTTGGTATCTATGGAGGAGGTGGCTTCGTCCAGAATCAAAATCTTAGGATCGGACAGCAGGGTACGGGCAAAGGCAATCAGCTGTTTCTGCCCCTGGGACAGGCGGCTGCCCCGCTCGTTAACCGTGGTATAGTACCCCCGTTCCATTTCTCTGATGAACTCATGAGCCCGCACGACCTTGGCCGCCTGTTCCACCTCTTCGTCGGTGGCGTCCAGCCGTCCATACCGGATATTATCCATGATCGTTCCGCTGAAGATAAAGCTGTCCTGGAGCATGATACCCATCTGGGTACGCAGGGAATGCAGGGTAACCTCCGCAATATCGTATTGTTCGGCCCATTCCAGAGGATGCTCTTCCCCATCCTCCGGCTTTTCAGCGGTAACCAGAAGCTGCCCCCCCGTCAGGTTATAAAACCGGCTGATCAGGTTCACCACCGTGGTTTTACCCGCGCCGGTGGCCCCTACAAGGGCAATACTTTCGCCCGCTTTCACCCGGAAATTCAGGTTCTCCAGAATATTGATCCCCGGCTCATAGGCAAAGGTTACATCCTTGAATTCCAGTTCACCGGTAATCGGAGGCAGTTCCTTGGCGCCCGGTACGTCATCTACCACTACCGGCTCATCCATGGTCTCGAAAATCCGTTCCAGGTAAGCGATGTTGTTCACAAAGGAATTATAGATATTGGCCAGGTTGGTAATCGGCTGCCAGAAGCGGCTGACATACTGTCCCATGGCCATAATCACCCCGAATGACACCATGGCTCCGCCCATCCAATATACACCCGCGATGTACATAATGGTGAAAACGATCTGGGTAATGATTTCGGAACTGAGCCATACCGAGTTGGAGATGTAGACAGCCCCCATCCATGCTTTACGGCAGGCGGAGGACAGCCGTTCCATAATGGAAATGTTCTCCTCCTGACGGGCAAAGAGCTGGGATACCCGTACCCCATCGATACTTTCCGCCAAATAGGCGTTATAATTGGAGTTTTTGTTGGATTGGTTCTGCCAGGCCTTGCGCTGCCGCGGCTTGAGCAGCATGATGATGGCGATGAACACCGGCAGTCCAGCCACAATGATTGTCGCCAGCATGGGTTCCATCTGGTACATGAAAAAGATGATAAACAGCACATTGAGGATTTCCAGTATACTGTTGATGATGCCGTTGGACAGCATATCCGATACCGAATTGACGTAATTGATGACCCGCACCAGGATTTTGCCGGCCGGGCGGCTGTCGTAATAGCTGAAAGGCAGCCGCTGGAGATGGGCGAACAGATCCTCCCGGATATCGTAGATGATCTCCTGGCTGACATGAGCCATGACCCGGGCCCGGATGGTAGTGAAAGCAATGCTGATCACCACAATCCCAACAAACAGCACGGCCAGGCGCCCCAGTAAAAGCAGGTCTTTATTCGGGACAGCCTCATCCAGCACCTTCTGCATCAGCACCGGCTGATATAAGGTAGAGACGCTGGCGATCACGCTCAGCAGCAGGGCGAAGACCATCTTGAACCGGTGACGGCCGATGTATTTCATCGCCCGTTTCAGATGTTTGAAACTAAAAGGGGATTCCAGATTTTCGTCCACATCAAATTTATTTCTGGCCATCAGCCCTCACCCCCTTTCCCGGCAGCGGCCGGGGCGGCATGCAGATCTACGGGAATATCATTTTGCAGGGCATAGGTTTCCCAGTAATATCCTCTGTTTTTCAGCAGTTCCTCATGGGTGCCCCGTTCGGCGATACGACCGTCCTGGAGCACCAGGATCTGGTCGGCGTCCTTCACCGAACTGATCCGCTGGGCGATCAGGATCTTCGTACAGGGGAACGGCAGATTGCGCAGCTGTTCTTGTATGTACTTCTCGGTTTCCATATCCACCGCGGAGGTAGTGTCATCCAGCACCAGAATAGCCGGCTTTACCGCCATAGCCCTTGCCAGAGCGATCCGCTGTTTCTGGCCGCCGGACAGCCCCACGCCTCTTTCACCCACGATAGTGTCGTAACCTTCGGGCATTTTGCTGACAAATTCATCGGCATCGGCCCGCCGGGCAAAATCATGGGCTTCTTCTTCCGTCAGGGACTGGTCCCCAAAGACAATATTCCCCTCCACCGTGTCGGAGAACAGGAACACATCCTGGGTAGCGGTACCGATATTGTGACGCAGCTGCTGCAGCTTCCACATCCGTACATTGCAACCGTCCACCAGCACCTCTCCGGCATCCGGGTCATAAAACCGGGACAGCAGATTGATCAGGGTGGTCTTACCGGAACCGGTAGGGCCCATAATGGCCAGTGTCTGGCCCGGCTCCACCGTGAAGCTGATATCCTTCAGCACCTGTACCTTGCCGAACGACAGGGCTACATCCTTAAATTCAATTTTCCCTTCCATCTTGGGATGATCCACCGCGTCGACCCTGTCGGTAATGAGAGGACGGGAATAATAAACCTCTATCGCCTTGTTAGCCGAGGTGAAAAACCTCTGGATATCGTTGATCAGGTTGCCCAGGTTACGCATGGGGTTAGCCAACGCCCAAGCCAGGCTGGTAAAGATGGTCAGCTCGCCGGGGGTGATCTCCCCCCATATGATGAACAGGCCTCCCACAAACACGGTAATCAGGGTCATCATATTGGCCAACAGCTCGATAAAAGGGAAAAAGGTCAGCCACAGCTTGTTGATTTCCAGGTTGGCATCCCGATAAGACTGGTTTTTCTCATGGAACCTGGCCCGCTCATAGTCCTCCCGGGCGAAGGCTTTAACCACCCGGTTCCCGGCTATATTTTCCTGGGCGGCCGTATTCATATCGGACAGCCGTTCCCGCATGTCCACAAATTTAGGCCGTACCTTTTTGGAATACAGCTTGGTAATAAGCATGAGGGCGGGGGTTACCGCCACCAGGGCCAGGGTCAGTTTCCAGCTAACCGTAAAAAAGAAGATGAGGGTGGACACGAACATAATGATACTGTCCACCACCATATAATCCAAATAGGAGGTAAAATGGCGGCACCAGTCCAGATCCGCTGACAGGCGGGTCATCAGGTCACCAGTCCGGTTCCTGTCAAAGAAGCGCATCTCCTGATACTGGAGCACGCCGAACAGCCGGTTACGCAGATTATAGCACACATTCTGGGACGTTTTTTCCAGGGTAATAATCATCAGATACCGCATTCCCTGCCGGGCCAAATGTACCACCAGCATCACTGCCAGAATCCACAGCAGGGGATCAGGGTTTTGGGCAATGATAACATCATCTACCAGCTTGGAGGTCAGGGCGGGATTTACCAGCAGTAGAGCGCTGGTGACCGCGGAGAGTACCAAAGCCATGATATGCCGCCAATGATATTTCCGGTCCATATTGCGCCAAAGCCATCGGATCTGGAACATGTTTTCATCCCTCCTCAATCGGGAGACCTTTTCAGGCCATTTGATATTGTCATCCAGGGGCACCGCAAACCTTTGATGTCATTTTGTAGACATCGCTTATGGAAATAACATTATACTGAACCAGCCGGAAAAAGATACCCTTATTTAGCCGAAATTACAGCCTAATTTTAATATTTTTCCGTGACATTGCACAAGATGCATAAAGACCGTGAAAAGTCTGACGATATCATGTAAAAAGCTGATAAAATATGTTGCCTCCAACGCAGCAACGCCGGCTCAAGCGTCCCGTAGAGGGCCGGTCCTCGTATGTCTGCCAATCAAAACCAGCAGTGAATTGGTGGTACGCACAGGCTCCGGATAGGCCAAATACGGACTTAGTCCCTAAATGGATAAAGAGGGTTGAAACCGCGTCACAATTTCGGACAGCCGCTGAAGCGGCTGTTCTTTTTCACCTGTCTTGCTGCCCGTAAACGGATCTATATACTATTTACTCCTTTGTGTCATCTATTGGCACTTTAAGTTTGCACGTTGATTTACTCTTTTACATCAGGTGGCTGTTCTTATGCTAAAGCGTTTTTACCCCCGGTACAACCGGGGTTCTTTCC
>CALWMQ010000041.1 GCA_944382025.1 uncultured Clostridia bacterium
AACCGCCGATGCTACGCCAGTATCTGGGTTGCTTTCCCCTCCCTCAACCAGGGTATATTCTCCAATGGAAATATCCTGGTTCGCGCCGATCTCAAAGCAGATCTGGGTGATGATTTCCGCATCCCACTCGCTGGTGCCCCAGCGCATCTCCAGGGTGCTGCCGTCTTTGGACATGGGCACCCGCTGGGTTCCTTTGAAACCAGCCGGGATTTCCATCATCAATTTATCGTTGACTTTGCTTGTGGTAACCGTACCATCCTGCGCGATCAGGCTGTATTCCATACCCTCTTTGGTGATAAAAGGTGTTGTGCCGCCTACAAAGAAGTAAGGTGCGATAAAGGCTTTCTCATCCTTATTGTTAATCACAGGGATGTCGATGGCCGATGCGCTGGTAAAGTCATAAACCTTCAGCTGCGGCAGAATAGCCCGGCCGGCTGCGTTGGCGACCACACGGATGTAGGTCCGGCCGTCTACGGTCACTTTGGATTTGCTGCCGTCCGGCAGTCCCCAATCCTGGCCATCGCCTTCTTTAACCTGCTCATCCGTCATCGCGTCAAAATCCACAATCACCTTGTCATCCTCGCCCGGATCCGTCCCCGGATCGGTCTCAGGACCCTCAACCGTCTTCACATAGTTCACGGCCAGGTCGCCCACCGTCAAAACGGTATCGGCGCCAATCCCTAAGCTGATCCGTTCAATTTTCGCGGCGTCCCAAGTACCCGCAGGTTCCCAGGCGGGCATCATGTCTGTGCCGTCTCCCTTAATGTTGATCCGGACAATGCCGTCAAAGTTCGCCGGAATATTCATGACCGCCGGATCGCCCAGCACATAGGATACAGCCTGATCCCCTGTCACCAGTTCATAGACGGCACCCGGTTTCAGGTTGAATGCCGCTGAATCCGATGCCTGGGTTACAAAGAACAGCGGAGCGATGGTCGCTGCTGAATCCTGGTTGTTCTTTACCGCAAATTCCAGGGATTTGATGCCGGTAATATCTTGATACAGGGGATTCAGCACGTAAGGGATACGGCCGCCCTCGGTAGAAGTGGCTTTAATGAAATAGGTATCCCCAATCTTGACCCGTTCTTTATGGCCTTCGCCCTTCATACCCCAATCCTTGCCGTCATCCAGCGTCACTTCTTCCGCGCTGTAGGCAGCAATATCGGAAATACGGATCACATCACCTGTTGTTTTCGCCACAGTATCGGTATGGTTGGTATACAGGTCGCCCAGCAGCAGGGCAGACCCTGCGGAAACCTCGATGCTGACTTGCTTCAGCTGAGCGGGATTCCATTCGCCCTCGCCTTCCCAGGCTTTCTGCATACCGGATCCGTCAGCGGTAACATTGATGCGCACACGACCTTTAAAACCTGCCGGTATAATCATGGACGCCGGATCACCCAGCACAACCGGACGGATATAAGTATCCGTGATCAGCTCATACAGGCTGCCGGTCTTCACAAGGAACGGTACCTGTGACTGCGCATCGGGCAGGAAAAAATAGGGGGCTATCCGCACGATCTCGTCTTTGGTATTGATGACCTCAAATTCCACTGACTTCACCGTGTCAAATTTGTTGTGGGCGCTGTCAACCTCTGGGAAAATCACTTTTCCCCCACTGGGAGCGGTAACCTTCAGATAACTCTTTCCGTCCTGTTCCACCCGTTCCTTGGAACCATCCGGCAGGCCCCAGCTCTGACCATCGCCATTGGTGATTTGGTCCTGGGTAAACTTAGAAATGTCGCTTAGCTGTGTGTTGGGAATTCCTTCTCCCGACACGCTGGTCAACCCGCCAGCCATAAGAGCCGATGCCAGCATCGTCAGGGACAGTGCCACACTGAACATTTTTCTGCGGAGTTTCAAGTGTCTCATCCTTTCTCTTTTGTATTGTCAGGGTCCTCCATGCTTAAGCCTTAATGGCAAAGCTACCAATTTTGTACTCCCGGGCCTTATTGCCGGTTTCCCCGATAGGCAGGGCAATGGCATTTTTACCCTCATCGTCCACCATGGAAATATACAGCTCATAATCGCCCTGCTTATCCGCCAGTTCCGCCGGAACCGTAAAGGCGGAAGTTACCGTGTACTTGTTGCCTTTTACCCACTGGGTCTGACTGAAGCTCTCATCTACCTGCGACCATACCTCATTGCCTTCCGCATCCCTGACGGTCAGCTTCAGAGGATACTGCCTCCAGCAGAGCCCCACGCCGGTATTGGCCCAAGCCGATGTGAAATCAAAGCTTTCCCCAGCCTTTACACTGCGGGGATACTGGATTTCACGGGGAATCAGGCGATAGCCCATGGTCTTGGCCGCTGTATCAAACATTTCCTGGTTCTGATCACGGATGTAATCGGCGCTTAAGGCGGCCATACCGAAGGTCATGGTATTCACATGTCCCGCATAGAAAGTGTCCAGGGTCTGCTGCAGGTCAAATTCATCCGGGTTCCATCCGTACCAGGTTTCTCCGTTGGTGGGGTTGAACCGGCTGTAGGCTTCGTCCATGACAAATTTGGGCATACCCGAATAGTTGCCCGGCCCAACGCCGCAGCACCGGATGGCAAAACCGTTTTCCAACGCGATATCATGGCACGCCTCGGTACGGTATTCCTGCCACTTGTATTCATCCCCGGGGATCTGCGCCACATCGATGCACAGCTTGGTCTTTTTGTAATCCTTGAATACATCCATGTAGATATGGAGCATATCGCTCAGGGTCTGGCGCTTGAGATCCATGTCGCCGCCCCGGTCAAAGGGGTTCCACCCAGCGTCCCATTCACCGTACAGCCCATAGAAACGCACGTCCAGAATGTCCGCTGTCCCATCCGGGTAACGCTCGGCAAACGCCGTGAGAAAATTCCGTACCTTCTCCTGGTATACCTTGTCATAATACAGCGGATGTTTGGTGGGGTAATTCTCACGGTCTACCGATTCAAAGCTGGAAGAATCCACAATCTGATACGGGATGTTATAATCCTCCCACAGCCAGTCAGGTATACCGGAGAAATTCCAAACGTCACTGGCCTGCAGGTACATTCCCAACTGGATGGATACTCCGGCCTCCTTGCAAACAGCCAGGGACTGATCCAACAGATCCCATTCAAATTTGCCTTCTTCCGGCTCCAACTCGTCCCAGGACTGCCGCAGAAGCACCGAGCCATACCCTTCCGGCACGCCGTAATCGATGACTTCCTGCATGCTCATGGTTACCTGCCATCCCATCAGCGGGTTCATGAGCACCTCACCATTGTCACTGAAATTCACTGTCACCACCTCATTCCCTATGCTTGATAAATCTGTCCCTTTCTCACTGGTGCTGGTACCAGTGTTGTCACAGGCTGTCAGCAGCAGTGAGGAAATGGCCGCCGCTCCGGCAACCGCTCGCCAATACTTTTTCATATCCATTGCATTCTTCCTTTCTCGGCCAGGAAAATTGTCAGCCGCCTGTGTAGGCGGTCAGAACAAACCATACTTGTCATCCGGTTATACCGGTTCTTTCCACGCCCTCCACAAAATACTTCTGGAGGAATATGTACATAACCAGCAGGGGGACTATCATGATAAAGCAGCCCGCCTGTAACCGGGTGGTTAACTCAAAGGGATCGAAAATCTGTACCCCTACAGCCTTCAGGCTGAGACTCAGCGTCGCCAGGCCGGTAGCCAGCGTCTTGACGGATCCCATATACATGGTGGAATAGAAATACTCGTTCCAGTGCCACACAAAGGAAAAAAGAAACACCGTCAAATACGTGGAACCGGACATTGGTACCATGATCCGGTAAAAAGTCTTAAACCGGGCGCATCCGTCAATCGCTGCCGCTTCCTCCAGCTCCTTGGGCATCCCCCGGAACGCCTGCCGGAAGATAAACACGAAGAGCCCGCCCCGGATTCCCATCCCAAACAGGGACGGTAAAATATACACCCACAGCGTATCCAGCAGGTTCACCCGCAGATCCACGCCGGAAACCGTATTCACCAGCCCTAAAATCCCAAAAATATCAAAATTCTTAAACCCGGCGTATGTGGGCAGGATCAGGGTCTGCATCGGCACGATGATGCTGAAAATAACGATAGCGAACAGCAGCGTATTCCGCACCGCTATCAGCATGATCTTATCGTCCAGCAGCATCCGGATATAGTTCTGGAAACCGTTGAAGGACGGTGGCTGGATCATATTGTAATCCGTAAAACTAAGCGCGATGGAAATGAGAACCGGCAGTATGACAAACAGGAAACAGAAAACCATAAAGGGCAGCATCAGTATATAACTGTGCTTGTTCTTTACGATCTCCCGGATAAGTCCCGGCCTGCCTTCCTCTCTTTTTCTGCACTTCATCCCAGGCATAGGCATACTCCTCTAATCCAGATGAAACTCTTTTCTCTTCCGCTGAATCTCCACGTTGGTATCCTTGTTCCAAGCGTACAGCTCTTCACGTGGGTTGCCTCCGTTGAGCACTACCGTCTTGAACGCGTTATCCACGTTCCGGGATAGGTAATATCCCCCGGGGATCTCCGGAATTTCGATAACCGACTGCCATTGTTCCTTAATAATGGATTTTTGCTCCTTGCTCCAGGCAAGGTTTTCAAACGCTTCCATATTGGCCGGGTTATAGCGCCCTGCCGAACCCATCAGTACTTCCAGTTCCTTGCCGTACACGGTTTGTACATGGGCGCTGCTCCACCATTTCAGGAAGGTCCAGGCCGCCTCCTTTTTCTCGGAACGGGCCAGCATGATGCTGGCGGTACCGGTGGAACCCTGGGTCCGGTCTATCGTACCGTCCTCCTGTTCCACCCCGGGAATCAGTGCCATTTCCCACAGCCCATCAATTTCCGGCGCACCCATGGACAGCATATTGCTCATGGTATACAGCTGGATGCCAATCGGCATTTCCCCTGTGCGGAACCGGTTGTAAAAATCGTAATACAGCGGAAAACTGTATTTGGTATACAAATTCGTCCAATCCTTAAACGCCTGAATAGCCTGAGGCTGATCCAGCGCTGTCTGGGTCAGGTCATCCGTATAATAGGCGCCCCCGTTCTGGTAAAGCAGCGCTGTGAAAATATTCTGCGCCCCTATACCCGAACCGATAACCGTATTGGCGTCCATATTGGTATACGGCAGGCCAATCTGCATATTGCTCCGCTGGATAATCGGGATAATCCGGTAGAATTCCTCCCAGGTCTCGGGCGGCTCTATCCCCAGCTCCTCAAAGATATCCTTGCGGTAAAACATCATAAAGAAATTCTTGGTTTCCGGCAGCGCGTAACACTGTCCCTCAAAGGTAAAGGGCAGAAGGTCTTGGCTGCCGTACTGTGCCTGTACCTCGTCAAAGCCTTCAAAGCCATTCAGCGGCTCAAGCCCGCCTCTCATGGCCAGATTGACCGGATCCCCCCGGCCTACGTTCAGGATGACGTCCGGATATTCCTTCGCAAGCGTGGCCTGTACCAGCGTCCCCTGTACCAGGTTCAGCTCTACGCCGATTCCGTAGGTCTTTGTGAAGTCCTCGTCAATGATCCGTTTCAGGCTCTGAGCCTGATCCCGGCCGCTGCCGATCCATACGCGGATCGTTTCGCTGACCTCATCCGAACTGCCGATACTGGTGTAATCCTGGGTAAAGGATCCCAGCAGTGCCTGTACCCCAAACCAAAGATTCCCAAAAAAGGATTCCTTGGCTATGCCCTTTTCCTGCCCGTAAGGATTGATATACACATAATCCAGCATCAGCGGCTGGTCCTGGATACGCAGCACCCAGGATCCCAGGGCGGAAATATTATCCCGGAACTCTGTAATCCGTAAGGGGATGGTTTCCGGCTTCTCCAGAAAGCTCCTCAGCTGCCTGACAACCTGATACAGCTGCGCGGTTTCGCTTCCGGTCTGCTTGGTCACCTCGTCAATGTACGCGGCCTGCCCATTCAGCACCTCAATAGCCGCCTCGATGTTTTCTACCAGCCCCGTGACTTCTTTCTCCAGCTTATAGTCCCGCAAAGGATCCGGGTCAACGCTGGTGACCATAATGATGCTGCGGTACAGCTCGTTGAGCATGGTCAGGGCGCCCGTGATTTCTTTCAGCGGGGCTTCCATCAGGCCTTGCGTTACCCGGAAGGTAATGGTGTGCTCGCCCTCGTCTAAATAAAAGGCGTAAGGGGTTTCCCCGCCAAGAGCTTCCACCTGCCATTTGCCGGAATAGGGGAACTGATACACCTCCAGGTCGCTGAAGGGGATTTCCCCATCGATCAGAATATCCCGGGAGGTAAACAGTCCCCGTACAGTATCCTGCTTGAACCGGAGGCCGATTTCATACAGGCCGCTGTGCTCCACCTGGAACTGGTAGGTAATCCATTGTCCTTCATATTTCCAGTTATCCCCGCCGATAGCGTTCAAACGGATCTTGCTGGGATGGGCGGGGCTGGTGGCGCTGCTGGTCTTATCCGATACCGGGTAGATCATGGCGTCCGATTTCAGGAAGGGCGATTCCGCCTCCAAAAGCTGGATATCGCTTTCGGCGCTGTTATCCGGCCGGCCGGCATAGCCGGCGGTGTACTCCTCATAGGTGCCAGCCGATTTGGAGCTGTACAGCGCGATCCCCGCGATGTATAAACCGGATTCTTCCTCCGCGGCCAGCTTCAGCCGGTTTTCACCCTGCGTAAAATCAAAGCGCCCCGCTAAAGCGGTGATCCGGGCTTCTGTCTGCTCCGACCGGGGACGGACGTGGTTCCCGTTATTGTCCGATTGGATTTCTTCCGTGTCCGCCCAGGCCCGTTTCAGAACCGCTTTCTCTTCCTGCTCCCCGTTAACCGTAACCAGCAGTTCCAAATCGCTTTCGCTTTCCAGATCGGCAGGCATATATAGAAGGGATACATAATAGGAGCCTGCCTCGTCGACCTGTCCGGCCCATTCGGCGCCCGCCTCACCGGCGTCCAGTCGGATGGTTGGTTCCCCATCCAGCTGGGGCCCGTTTGTCACCAACGGATTAGGCTGTATGTACGACGGCAAATCCACGGGGATTTGGGTATATACCGGTACCGCCCGGGAGGAAGGCGGATCCCCTTCCGCCGCGGCCCGGACTGGCGGCTGTATACCATACCCAATAAGGCCGGCGGCTGTATAAGCCAGCGCCATTATGAACGTGGAAATTCTTGTCTGTTTTTTTACCATACGTTCACCCCAAAATACCGGATTCCTTTACCGTTAATATTGTCGGTAGACGGTTGATTTTTGCCATTCTTCCCTTCGACACTAGCGATTTGCACAATTTTGTGCCGAATACACTTTGTATTGTACACCAATTCACCCAGCCTTGAGTAAAGTATCCTAGCATTTATAAAATCGCGAGGTAATAATTCATGGCGTTTATTGTGTAAAGTATTGTGTTGTATTTGTGGCTAAAAGTGGTAAATTTTCGCGTATTCCCACAGGACCCGCCGGTCGGAAATTGTCGGATTTTCAGGGCATTATCCCTCATATTCCTGTCTGGCCTCTCTCTCGGTCCACCTCCCCAGCCCCATCAAAATCAACCATTTTTTTACTGGAAAAGCCAGTATACTATACATGATTTCCACCGCTGTCCCATTGAATTCTTTACCAAGCTGCCTTATAGTTTACTTAGGTTATGAAGAAAGGAAATGTCCGCTTATGATTTGCTTTAACGAACAGATGCAAAGTTTTTTTCTCCACAGCAGGTCTTCTACATATGTTATGAAAGTCATTGAGAACGGCCAGCTGCTGCATCTGTACTGGGGAGACCGTATTCCGGAGTGTGATTTGTCCTACATCCATCTGTTCTATAACCGCAGCTTCAGCCCGGTGCTGTATGACGCTTCCGAGCTTTGCTATAGCCTGGATACCCTTTCTGCCGAATATCCCGCTTTTGGCTATGGAGATTACCATACCCCCGCCTTCACCATCCAGGCCCCTAACGGCAGCCGTATCTGTGATTTACGGTATACCGGACATATGATTACGCCTGGGAAACCCGATATCCAGGGCCTGCCCCATCTGCGCGCCGATGAAAATGAGGCGGATACACTCGCCCTCTTTTTGCGGGATGACCTGCTGGATCTTGAGGTTACCTTGTTTTACACCGTATTTAAGGATCTGGATGTCATCTCCCGCTACGCCGTTATTAAAAACCGCTCCAGTCAAGAGCTATCCTTGCTTCAGGCCGCCAGCTGCTGCCTGGAATTCGATCACAGCGATTTCCAGCTGATCGACCTCCATGGTTCTCAATGCCGTGAACGCCAGGCTGAACGGACTCCTCTGCACCACGGCATCCATTCCATTGAGAGCCGCCGCGGCGCCTCCGGCCATCAGCTCAGTCCTTTTGCCGCTTTTGCCCGCCCGGATACGGGTGAGCAACACGGAGAGGTATATGGTATCTCCCTGATTTACAGCGGGAATTTCCGCATCAGCGCTGAGGTGGATCAATTTGACCGCCTGCGTGTACAGGCCGGCATTAACCCCTTCAATTTCCGGTGGGCACTGGGGTCCGGCGACAGCTTTACCACACCGGAAGCCATCATGGTCCGCTCCACGGCGGGACTGAACGGCATGTCCCAGAATTTCCATGCCCTCTATCGCCAGCACCTCTCCCCAAGCCGTTACACCAAGGCCCCCCGCCCTATTGTCATCAACAGCTGGGAAGCCTCCTATTTCGATTTCGATGAGGAAAAGCTCAAGGCCCTGATTGCCAGCTGCGAAGGGTTGGGTATTGATACCTTTGTCCTGGATGACGGATGGTTCGGGCACCGGGATAACGATACTTCCTCCCTTGGCGACTGGGTAGTCAATACCAAAAAGCTTCCCAATGGGCTGTCCGGCATCATTGAGGCCTGCAAACGCCATCATATGGAATTTGGCCTGTGGTTTGAGCCGGAAATGGTGTCCCCCGACAGCGACCTGTACCGCCGCCATCCCGACTGGTGCATCCACGCCCCGGGACGTATCCCGTCACAAAGCCGTAACCAGCTGGTACTGGATCTCAGCCGCCAGGAGGTACAGGATTTTATGGCAGAGGCGGTATCCTCGATCCTGCGGGAATATGATATCCGCTATGTGAAATGGGACATGAACCGCAATATCACCGACCTGGGTTCGGAGGGCCTGCCTGCCGACAGACAGGCTGAGCTGTCCCACCGGTATATCCTGGGGCTATATGCGGTTTTGGAACACCTGACTACAGCTTTCCCCCATGTCCTGTTCGAAGGGTGCTCGGGAGGAGGCGGCCGCTTCGATTTCGGAATGCTGTACTACATGCCCCAAACCTGGACCAGCGATAACAGCGATGCTGTTGACCGGCTGAAAATCCAATACGGTACCAGCTATCTTTTCCCTCCCGCCGCCATGGCCGCGCATGTTTCCGCCTGCCCCAACCATCAGACCGGACGCATGACCCCTTTTGAGACCCGGGGAAATGTAGCGCTGGGATTTTGCTTCGGATATGAGTTGAACCCTCTCCATCTGAGCCCGGAAGAAACCGAGGCTATCAAACGCCAGACCGCCCGGTACAAGGAATTCGAGCCGTTAATGCTGGAAGGCCGCTTCTATCGGTTATGCAGCCCCTTCCTAGGCAACGAATGCTGTTGGCAGCAGGTTTCCTCCGATGGCAGCCTTTCCATCGTGTTGTATGCCCGGGTTCTGGCCACCTGTAACCCGCCGGTTCCCCGCATCCAGCTGGCAGGGCTGCTGCCTAATGCGCTCTATAGGATCGATGAATTGGATCTCATCCTCCCCGGAGAGGTGCTTATGAATGTCGGGTTTTCCATTCCATGGCTTTGGGGCGATTTCTCCACCATGCTGTTCACCTTGCGGAAATATGAGGGTCTTCCGGAGAAACAGACTCAGAAAGAATAGGAAATAAAGCAGTGGAAAGCTGAAGGGCTCAGAATGGCTGTTGTTCTGATGAAGGCAGCTTCCTGACTTGGATACCATAAAAGTCGGTTCAGCCTCCCCGGCGATCAAGGCGCCGGATCCGCGCAGCCGAACGGCCGCAACGACACTGCAGCCCCCTTTCCTACCATGTATAGCCGGAATATTCTGTTCATTGGAATAATGCAGGAGGGTGTGTTATGACAAACAGGGAACGTGTCATCGCCTCGATTAACTTTAAAAAGCCGGATAAAGTGCCTCATAACGTCTTTTTTACTGAACAGGCCTTTCACAAAATGCAGCAGCACAGCGGGAATAACAATTATATCCAAAGCATCCAGAACCATATCACCCAGGCGTATTTGGATAAAGCCCAAGTCCAGGTCGCACCCGATAGATTCCGGGACGAATTCGGCGTGATTTGGGATAAAAGCGGAGCCGATAAGGATATCGGCGTGGTATCCAATATCCAGATAGCTGATGAGGAAAGTTTCGCGAACTATGTGTTCCCCTCCGTTGACGAACAGTACATCAGGCAGGCGATGCGGGCACTGGAAGCAAGCGATGATTCCAATTTCAAAGTGGCTTCCATTGGCTTTTCCCTGTTTGAGCGCGCTTGGACTCTGATGGGGTTTGAAAATACCCTGTGCAATATGTGCGCGGAACCGGAATTGCTGCATAAAGTTCTGCGGAAAATCTGTGACAGGAACCTTCAGATACTGGATATCGCCTTGGAATATGATTTTGATTGTTTCCACTTCGGTGACGACTGGGGCCAGCAGCAAGGCTTGATTATGGGCGTCACACACTGGAATGAGTTTATTCGCCCATATTTGGAAGAAATGTATACCAAGGTCAAAAAACGCGGCCTCTATATTTCCCAACATAGCTGCGGTGATTTACGGGATATTCTGGATACCTTATGGGAAATGGGGCTGAATATTTATCAAACCTTCCAGCCGGAGATTTATGGGTTGGAATACGCCAAAAAATTGCACGGCAAAATCGCTGTTTGGGGAGGTATCTCCACCCAGCGAGATCTCCCTTATAAATCCCCTCAGGAAATCCGGCAGATCGTGAAAAATATCATTCGTGCGTTTGGGGGCACAGGGCTCATTGTATCCCCAACCCACGCCATCGAATTCGATGTGCCGGCAGAAAATATTGACGCCATGATCCATGAATTTATTGACCAGAGATCAGAATAATGGTATTTAGGATTGGCCGGTGCCGGGGCAAATTTTATCCTCAGATCCCTGGTCTCCCAGGCTGTCTCCATCCATCGGCAAGTTTCTTCCTTTTGGAAAGCTATCCCCATCATCATGCCAAAACAGAAAACCAGGCAAGGTTGTTGCACCTGCCTGGTTTTTCTGTTTTCAGCTTGTCGGAAAGGTTGTCCGTTACTCAAGATTTTGTGTTCCTGCGGGACGCAGCGGTGTGCTGCCCCTAGACTTCGTCTCCTCTTGCGGGGCCCAAAACTACCCCGCGCCGCTCTTGCGGCGGTCGGTTTTGACTGCGGCGCCGACCCCTGCTCGCTGCTTCCCGCCCCACGGGCTATGTCGGGGGCGCTGCCTCGCGACCCCGCCTCCCCCTCC
>CALWMQ010000042.1 GCA_944382025.1 uncultured Clostridia bacterium
GTAATAGTACCGATTTTATGCGGCGTGCTTTGACAAACTGGTCGTCAGTAGAGTAATATAAGGCTGGTTTATTGGGATAAACCTTCGGTTTTGCTGAATAGGCTTGGGGCGGCGGTTTTAAATAAGCTGTCCATTTTTGAAAAAAGAGAGGATCGGTTGGTATGATGATGTACAACAGCACCCGTGACAGCCAGGTCAGTGTCTCCGCGGCGCAGGCTATCGCCCAGGGGATTTCCAAGGATGGAGGCCTTTTTGTACCGGAACGTTTGCCGGAGCTGACCCGGGAGGAGCTGCAGGATTTGGTAGGCTGTACATATGTACAGCGGGCCACAGCGGTGCTGTCCAAATTCCTGACCGATTTTACTCCGGAAGAGGTGGAGGAGTGTACGGCTGCGGCTTATTCCACTCAGAGGTTCCGGTCTCCGGCCATTGCTCCTCTCCACAAGCTAAAGGACGGCGTCCATGTGCTGGAGCTTTGGCATGGCCCTACCTGTGCGTTTAAAGATATGGCCCTGCAAATCCTTCCTCACCTGATGCGGGTATCGGCGGGAAAAACGGCCGGCGGCAAGGAAATCATTATTCTGGTGGCGACTTCCGGGGATACAGGAAAGGCGGCTCTGGAGGGCTTCAAGGACGCGGAGCATACCCGTATCCTGGTCTTCTACCCGGAAGATGGGGTGAGCCCCATGCAGAAGCTGCAGATGGTTACCCAGGAAGGCGGTAATGTGGCGGTGTGCGCCATTCGGGGGAATTTTGACGATGCCCAGACCGGCGTCAAAACCATTTTTACCGATCCCGCTATCGGGGAAAAGCTGGCGGAAAACGGCATGATGTTCTCTTCCGCCAATTCTATCAACTGGGGCCGCTTGGTTCCGCAGATTGTGTATTATGTTTCCGCTTACTGCGACCTGCTGAAAGCCGGGGAGCTGCGGATGGGGGATCGGATGAATGTAGTGGTTCCCACCGGTAATTTCGGCAACATCCTGGCTGCTTATTACGCCAAGCGTATGGGGCTGCCGGTGGGAAAGCTGATTTGTGCTTCCAACCGCAATAAGGTGCTGACCGATTTTATTACTACCGGCACCTATGACCGTAACCGGGAGTTCCATCCTACGTCCTCTCCCTCTATGGACATTTTGATATCCTCCAACCTGGAGAGACTGCTGTATGACCTGTCCGGCCGTGATGATCAGGAAATCCGCCGCTTGATGGGGGATCTCATCGAAAAGGGTGTGTATACTGTCTCAGAGAAGATGCAGGCGGCTATCCAGGAACAGTTTGCGGCGGGATGGTGCGATGACGTTCAGACTGCGGCCGCCATCCGGGATACTTTCCAGCAAGATCATTATCTGTGCGATACCCATACCGCTGTAGGTGTACATGTGTATAAGGAGTACCGTGAAAAAACGGGGGATACCACGCCTACAGTTATCGCCTCCACTGCCAATCCTTACAAATTTTCCGCCAGTGTTCTGGACGCCCTTGGCGGCAATCGGGAGGATTGGGATGAATTCGCCAAGGTGGAGGGACTTCATGCCCTGACCGGCTGTGAGATTCCTGCGCCGCTGGCTGGTTTGAAGGACAAAAAAGTCCGGTTCAGCCAGGTATGCGGGCGGGAAGAGATGCGCAATGTGGTGTACGGGATGCTGGGCATCCAAGAATAAGAAAAGCGGAGTGGATTCATGTCGCTGTTTGTCATAGGGGATACCCATCTGTCCCTGGGGACCGATAAGCCTATGGATGTGTTCCCCGGCTGGACCGGTTATACGGCCCGGCTGGAGAAAAACTGGCGCGCTCTGGTGAAGCCGGGGGATACCGTGGTGATTCCAGGGGATATTTCCTGGGCAATGAGCCTGGAAAAAACCAGGGAAGATTTTGCGTTTCTTCACGCCCTGCCCGGGCGCAAGCTGATCCTCAAAGGCAACCATGATTATTGGTGGTGTACCCGCCGGAAGATGGACGCTTATTTGGAGGAAAATGGATTCAGCAGCTTAACCATCGTCCATAATGATGCCCAGGTGGTGGACGGGTGTATGGCGGTTTGCGGTACACGAGGCTGGTTTTATGACGCGGAGCCGGACGCCGACAAGAAGGTGCTGCTCCGGGAGGCCGGCCGGCTGCGTACTTCCATCTCCGCCGCTAAGGCCACCGGGATGGAACCAGTGGTGTTCCTTCATTATCCGCCGGTTTTTGGAGGCCAGGCCTGTGATGAACTGCTGGGTGTGCTCAAAGAAGAAGGCATCACCCGCTGCTATTACGGCCATGTCCACGGCTTCGGTATCCGTCAGGCGTTCCAAGGGGAACGGGACGGTATCCGGTTTACGTTAGCGTCCGCCGATGCCTTGGGGTTTTGTCCGCTGAAAATCCTGCCGGAATCCCCAAAAGACGGTGAAAAATTCTTGTAAAGTTCATAATTAGCTCTGGTGTTCCGGCACAGGGTGTGCTATAATATAAAACATTGTGTTGTATTGTAATAGGAGGATGTTGAACAATGAGTTTGAAAGCTGCAAACAAGGTAGACACCAACCGGGTGGAACTGGAAATCGAGGTTGGAGCCGAGGATTTTGAAAAAGCGGTCAATAATGCGTATAAAAAGAACATAAAGAAGATGAATGTCCCCGGATTCCGCAAAGGCAAAGCCCCTCGCCATCTGGTAGAGAAAATATACGGCACCGGCGTGTTTTATGAGGATGCGGTCAACGCCATCTACCCGGCCCACCTGGACGCGGCGATCAAAGAGTCCGGCTATGAATACGTGGAGGATAAGATTGATTTTGATGTCACCGAGGTAGGGGCGGACGGCCTGAAATTCAAGGCGACCATCACCGTGAAGCCCGAGGTGGAAATCGGCGAGTATAAAGGCCTGAAAGCCTCCAAAAAGGTGGAGGAAGTCACCGATGCCGATGTGGACGCAGAACTGGCGAAACTCCAGGATCGGAACTCCCGTCTGGTGACGGTGGAGGGCCGGGAAGCCAAGATGGGCGACAGCGTTACCTTTGATTTCGACGGTTCGGTGGACGGCGTGCCTTTCGATGGCGGCAAGGCGGAAAATTATACTCTGGTACTGGGTTCCAACCAATTTATCCCCGGCTTCGAGGAGCAAATCGTGGGCAAAAAGACCGATGAGGAATTTGACGTGAATGTTACCTTCCCAGAGGATTACCACGCTGCCGATCTGGCTGGCAAGGCTGCTGTGTTCAAGTGCAAGCTCCATGAAATCAAGGAAAAGGAACTGCCGGAACTCAACGATGATTTTGCCAAGGACTGCAGCGAGTTCGATACTCTGGATGAACTGAAGGCCGACCTGAAGGAAAAGTTGGCTCACCAGCGGGAGCATCAGGCAGAGGATGCTTTTGAGTCCAAATTGCTGGAGCAGCTGGTGGAAATCCTGAAGGCGGAGATCCCTGAGGCTATGTTTGAAAACCGGGTCAATGACAGTGTGCGGGATTTTGATTACCGGCTGCAGGGCCAGGGCCTGAATCTGGATACGTATCTGAAGTATACCGGCATGGACATGGAGGCGTTCCGCAAGGGCTTCCGGGAGCAGGCTGAGAAACAGGTTAAGATCCGCCTGGCACTGGAAAAGATTGCCCAGCTGGAGAATATCCAGCCCACTGAAGAGGAGCTGGAAGCTGAATTTGCCAAAATGGCCGAACAGTATAAGCTGGACGTGGAAAAGGTCAAATCACTGGTACCCGCTTCCGAGCTCAGTAAGGACCTGGCGGTGGGCAAAGCCATGGATTTGATTAAGGAAAACGCGGTGGCTGAGGATTAAGGAATCATATCTTGTCACACACAAACTCTGCCGGAATTTCCGGCAGAGTTTGTGTGGAATTTGGAAACAATGCGTTTTTTGTAAAATCCTGCCCTTCCCGGTTTAAATCTTCTCCGGAAAGGCCATACTCTTTCTGGCCTGGCCGCATGCAATGCGGGCTGATATGCCAGAAGTACCAGTCTTCTAATGGGTAGGAATAAGCCCAAAACCCTTTTGGCCGGACAGAATAGCCGGCTCTGCCTTCTTCCCATAATGAGGGCGAAAGCCCAAGAAAGGACAGGTGTCTGTGATGGACAAAATGAGTCTCGTCCCTTATGTTATTGAGCAAACCAGTCGTGGCGAGAGAAGCTACGATATCTTTTCCCGGTTGCTGAACGACCGCATTATCATGTTGTCCGATGAGGTCAATGATGTGACCGCCTCTCTGGTGGTGGCCCAGATGCTGTATCTGGAAGGCCAGGACCCTGACAAAGATATCGATCTGTATATTAACAGCCCCGGCGGTTCCATATCCGCTGGCATGGCGATTTATGATACCATGAACTTCATTAAATGCGATGTGTCCACCATCTGTATCGGAATGGCGGCCAGTATGGGTTCCTTCCTCCTGGCGGCCGGCGCCAAAGGCAAGCGTTTGGCCCTGCCCAACAGCGAGATCATGATCCACCAGCCTTTGGGCGGAACCCAGGGCCAGGCCAGTGATATCAAAATCCAGGCGGATCATATCCTGTTTATCCGGAATCGGATGAACAGACTGCTGTCGGAAATGACCGGCCAGCCGTTGGAGGTTATTGAAAAGGATACGGATCGGGATAACTGGATGACCGCCGAGGACGCGGTAAAATACGGCCTGGTGGACAAGGTTATCGGTAAACGCGCCTGACCAGAAGTGAATTCAGAGAATAAGGGAGCATGAAATATGCCAAAAACGGATGACAGCCGGATGATTTGCTGTTCATTTTGCGGAAAGACCCAGGATGAGGTGCAACGGCTGATAGCGGGCCCGGGTGTATATATCTGCAATGAATGCGTAGAGTTATGTGAATCCATCCTGGAAGAGGGCGGCAATTTTTCCAGGCGGCATTCTGAAGAGGATATGCCGTTTAAGCTGCCCACCCCCAAAGAGATAAAAGCGGGGCTGGACGAGTATGTGATTGGGCAGGACGCTGCTAAGGTAGCCCTTTCGGTGGCGGTGTACAATCATTATAAACGCATCTATTTCGGTTCGGACAGCGATGTGGAACTGGGAAAGAGCAACGTACTTCTTCTGGGCCCGACAGGAGTAGGCAAAACCGCTTTGGCGCAGACTTTGGCGAAAACCCTTCATGTCCCCTTTGCCATTGCCGACGCCACCACCCTGACCGAAGCCGGATATGTGGGTGAGGATGTGGAAAATATTCTTCTTCGCCTGATCCAGGCTGCTGACGGCAACGTTGAGCGGGCGGAACGGGGAATTATTTATGTGGACGAAATCGATAAGATTGCCCGGCGCAGCGAAAACCCTTCCATTACGCGGGATGTTAGCGGCGAAGGGGTTCAGCAGGCATTGCTGAAGATCCTGGAAGGCACCGTATCTAACGTGCCGCCCAACGGGGGACGAAAACATCCTCAGCAGGAGTTCATCCAAATCGATACCACCAACATTCTCTTTATTCTTGGCGGGGCTTTTGATGGTATTGAAAAGGTGGTTGAAAAAAGGGTCGCCTCGGGGGCGTTAGGCTTTAATAACGAGGTAAAATCAAAAAAAAGATCTGGAAAACGGCAAGCTGTATAAACAGCTGGTGCCGCAGGATTTGGTAAAATACGGCTTGATTCCGGAGCTGGTAGGCCGTATGCCGGTGATTACGGCCTTGGAACCTCTTGATGTGGAGGCCATGGTAAAAATCCTCAGCGAACCGAAAAACGCCCTGCTCAAGCAGTACACCCGGCTGTTCCAGCTGGATGACGTCCAGCTGGAACTGACCCCCGATGCGCTGCGGGCGGTGGCGGAAGAAACCCTGAAACGCAATACCGGTGCCCGGGGGCTGCGTTCGGTCATGGAAGAGCTGCTGACAAATCTGATGTTTGAGGTTCCTTCAGAGCCCACCATCGAGAAGGTGATCGTCACCAAAGAATGTGTTACCGAACACGCTAAACCTGAAATCGTTACCAATCCGGACAAAAAACCAAACCGGTTGAAAACACCGGTCAAACGCAATACGCGGCGCAAGATCACCGCATAATGAAAGGGATTCTCTTTCAGGACGCAAAGGGTCAGTCCTGTCGGCCGCAATCAAACGGCCGATGGTCTGACTTCTTTTGTTGTCTGCCCGTTAGCGCCATATAGATCTGCCCAAAGCACCTGGTTTTCCAGGCCTGGGGGCTGGTTCTTTTCCCGGATTCTTGTCTGAAAATCCGGACAGGCGGGATTCTGATACACCTTGTGATGAACTGTTTCTCGGCTGTCCACCATCGTGAACGGCAGCAAACCGAAAGGGCTTCCCTCACAGGAGAGGCAAAATCAGTAGGAAAAGGATGGCACGGCGCTGGAACAGACGAAGAAGCACAGGTGCGGCGAGCAAAAGATAAAGAATAGGTTTCCCGGCCTGCCGGCCTTTGGAAACCATGGATGATATGACCAAGAGGTGAACAATAGTATGGGAGTGAAACGGCATGTAGCCCGTGTGGCGGAATTGCCACTGTTGGCTCTGCGTGGGCTGGTCGTCTTTCCGGGAATGCTGCTCCATTTCGATGTGGGCCGAAAAAAGTCGATCCTGGCACTCAACGAGGCCATGTCTGGGGAACAGACCATTTTTCTGGTAACCCAGACCGATATTACCGCCGATGATCCAGATGAAAGCCAGTTGTATGAGGTAGGGGTTGTGGCGAAGATCCGGCAAATCCTGAAGCTTCCCGGTGATAACCTGCGTGTAATGGTGGAAGGCTTGTATCGTGCCAGGATCCGGGAACTGACCCAGGTAGAACCTTGGTATGCCGCCCGGGTTCACGAATGCCTGGAACGCCCGCTGACAGACCCGATCCGGGCAGAGGCTATGGTTAGGGAATGCCGTACATATTTTGAACGCTACGCGGAGTTGGTGCAAAAGCTGCCTCCTGATGTGGTGGCTGGGGTGGCCGGAGCCAGCGATCCCGGCTATTTGGCGGATTATATCGCCTCCAATATTCCTATGCCGCCCGAGGAAAAGCAATTGATCCTGGGCTCCATTACGGTGGAAAAGCGGATGAGGGAACTGCTGTATCTGCTGGCCCGGGAAACCGATATTTTGGAGCTGGAACAGGATATCCATGCACAGGTTCACGAATCGATCGATAAAAACCAGCGGGATTACTATCTTCGGGAACAGATGCGGGCTATTGCTTCGGAACTGGGGGAGGAGGATAATCCTCTGGAGGAAGCGGACGAGCTCCGGGCCAAAATCAGCCAGCTGCATCTTCCGGAGGAGACTCGGGCCAAGCTGCTGAAGGAATGCGGCAAGCTGGCCAAGATGCCGTCCGGATCCCATGAGGCCACGGTGGTGCGAGGGTATCTGGATACTTGCCTGTCCCTTCCATGGAACACCAAAACCAAGGATAATCTGGATCTGGGCGCTGCCCAGAAGGTGCTGGACCGGGATCATTACGGCCTGTCCAAGATCAAGGAGCGGATTCTGGAAATTCTGGCGGTGCGCAGCCTGTCGCCTGAGGCTAAAGGGCAAATTCTTTGTCTGGCAGGCCCTCCAGGCGTGGGGAAAACTTCTATTGCCCGCTCCATCGCCGCGGCCATGGGCCGTAAGTATGTCCGGGTATCCCTGGGCGGGGTACGGGACGAGGCAGACATCCGGGGACATCGGAAAACCTATATCGGTGCCATGCCGGGCCGGATTATCAGCGCTATCAAGCAGGCTGGGACCAATAACCCCTTGATCCTGTTGGATGAGATTGATAAAATGGGGACGGATTTCCGAGGCGATCCTTCCGCCGCTATGCTGGAGGTTTTGGACTCAGAACAGAATTTTGCCTTTACTGACCATTATCTTGAGGTACCGTTCGACTTGTCGGATGTACTATTTATCACTACCGCCAACAATACGGATAATATTCCGGCACCGTTGTTTGACCGGATGGATATCATTACCCTGCCCAGCTACACGGCAGAGGAAAAATTCCATATTGCCAAGGAACACCTGCTGAAAAAACAGGTGAAGCTTAATGGTCTGACCCTTCGGCAGATCCGGATTGCCGACGATACCTTGCGGCTGATTATCGATGGTTACACCCGGGAGGCCGGGGTGCGCAGCCTGGAACG
>CALWMQ010000043.1 GCA_944382025.1 uncultured Clostridia bacterium
ATCACCATAACAAATACCTCCAACGATAAATATGTGATGCTGCATCCACAGTGCACCTTACTTTTGTAGCCTTGTTCCACATAAACCGTCTGGCGGTATTTAACTAATCAACAAAAGTGTAAGGGGCCGTAGTTGGAACCTTTCGTGAACCATCTTGTGGTAGGAGGACGGCACCGATCCACAGCATCCCTTACAGTGTAGCACAGCCCTTGGAGAGGGGCTCTAATAACTACTACTCTATTATACAAGGAAGGATGGAATTTATGAACGAACTGCTGTTGAAATACGGCTGCAATCCTAATCAGAAACCCTCCCGTATTTTCATGAAAGATGGAAAAGACCTGCCTATCCAGGTGTTGAACGGCCGTCCTGGATACATTAATTTTCTGGACGCCTTCAATAGCTGGCAGCTGGTGAAAGAACTGAAGGAGGCCACCGGCCTGCCCGCGGCGGCGTCCTTCAAGCATGTGAGCCCGGCGGGAGCGGCTGTGGGTCTGCCTTTGACCGAGACCCTGAAAAAGATTTATTTTGTGGACGATCTGCCCTTGTCGCCTATTGCCTGCGCGTATGCCCGGGCGCGGGGCGCGGATCGGATGAGCTCCTATGGCGATTGGGCGGCCCTGTCGGATGTGTGTGACAAGGAAACTGCCGCCCTGCTGGCCCGTGAAGTGTCGGACGGGGTTATCGCTCCCGGCTATACGGATGAGGCACTGGAGATCTTGAAGAAAAAGCGGAAGGGTACTTATAATGTGGTACAGATCGACCCCAATTACCGTCCCGCTCCGGTGGAGCACAAGGATGTGTATGGCGTTACCTTTGAGCAGGGGCGTAACGAGGTAAAGATCGATGGTTCCCTTCTGGAGAATGTGGTCACTGACAATAAGGTAATTCCCGAAGAGGCGAAGCGGGATCTGCTGATCGCCCTGATCACCCTGAAATATACCCAGTCCAACTCGGTATGCTATGCCAAGGACGGGCAGGCGATTGGTGTTGGGGCAGGGCAGCAGAGCCGTATCCACTGCACCCGTCTGGCAGGCAATAAAGCGGATATCTGGTATTTACGCCAGCATCCCAAGGTGCTGGCCCTGCCCTTTGTAGAGGGGATCCGCCGTGCTGACCGGGACAACACCATTGATGTTTACATTTCTGACGACTATATGGATGTGCTGGCTGACGGGGTGTGGGAGCAGTTCTTTACTGTAAAGCCGGAGCCTTTGTCCCGGGAGGAGAAACGGGCCTGGCTGGATACCCTGACCGGGGTGTCCCTGGGATCCGATGCCTTCTTCCCCTTTGGGGATAATATCGAGCGGGCCCATAAGACCGGCGTGCAGTATATCGCGGAGCCCGGCGGCTCTATCCGGGACGACAACGTGATCGATACCTGTAATAAATATGGCATTGCTATGGCCTTTAACGGCCTGCGCCTGTTCCATCATTGATGGACCGGTGCCGGATTGACGGGAAGCGCTTCCCACGACTGGGGCTGGGTATCGGAGGATTACGGCCGGTACCGGGACCTGTACCCAGAGGCCTTCTATGAAAAACTGACGGAATTGGGATTGTGTGTCAAGGGGCAGCAGGTGCTGGATTTAGGCACCGGAACGAGGGGACCTTGGAATATAGCCAAGTACGGAGCGGGTTTTGTGGGAGCGAATCCTTCGGAGGGACAGATCGCCGTGGCACGGAAGCTGACTGAGGCGGCTGGACTCTCCATCCCGTATATGGCAGCCTCCGCTGAGACGGCGGCCTTTGAGGACGATTATTTCGACGTGGTCACCGCCTGCCAATGCTTTGTGTATTTTGACAAGCCGAGGGCCTTGCCCAACATCTACCGGATGCTGAAATCAGGAGGACGGCTGGCAGTGCTGTTTTTCGCCTGGCTGCCCGGGGAGAGCGAGATTGCCGGGCAGAGCGAAGCGCTGGTGCGCCGATACAATCCGGCCTGGGCCGGCGGAGGTATCACCCGGTTTCACCTTGAAGAGCCTGCCTGGGCGCCGCCTCTGTTTGAGACGAAGCACCGGGTGGCCTTTACCTTGAATGTTCCCTTCACCAGGGAGAGCTGGCATGGACGAATGCTGGCCTGTCGGGAAACCGGGGCGTTTCTGCCTCATGATAAACTGGAGGCCTTTACAAAGGAACACCGGGCGTTGTTGGAACGCATCGCCCCTGAAAGCTTTACCATCCCCCATTACGCGAGCATGCTGATATTACAAGTGACAAAGTGAGGTTAAACCAATGGAGAAGATCGATATTCTGGTGGTGGGCGGAGGCGGCCGGGAACACGCCATCATCCGTAAGCTGAAGGAGAGCCCCCGCTGCGGGAAGCTGTACTGTACTCCCGGAAATGGCGGTATTTCCCGGGATGCCCAGTGTTTTGACGTGGCGGCCACCGATGTGGAAGGGGTCGTTGCGTTAGCGCGGGAACTGAAACCGGATCTGACCTTTGTGGCGCCGGATGATCCGCTGGTGGCAGGAATGGTGGATGCCTTGGAAGAAGCGGGTTTTGCCGCTTTCGGGCCCCGGGCCAACGCCGCGATTCTGGAGGGCAGCAAGGTGTTCTCCAAAAACCTGATGAAGCAGTATGGTATTCCCACCGCCGGATATGAAGTGTTTGGGAACCCGGCAGAGGCCCTCGCCTATATTCGAAAGCAGGATGTATATCCCGCCGTCATCAAGGCGGATGGCCTGGCCTTGGGCAAAGGGGTAGTATTGTGCGATACCTACGCTGACGCTGAAAAGGCGATCAAGGATATTATGGAAGACAGGGTGTTCGGGGAATCCGGCAGCCGGGTGGTGGTGGAGGAATTCCTCACCGGCCCGGAGGTTTCGGTACTGGCTTTTACCGATGGCAAGACGGTGAAGCCCATGGTGTCATCCAAAGACCATAAACGGGCTTTTGATGGGGATATGGGCCCCAACACCGGCGGCATGGGTACCATCAGCCCTAACCCCCATTATTCCCAGGCGGACGCAGACTACTGCATGGAGCATATTTTTCAGCCGACGATCAATGCCATGCGCCAAGAGGGGCGTCCTTTTAAAGGCTGTTTGTATTTCGGACTGATGCTGACGCCTAAAGGGCCGAAAGTGATTGAATACAACTGCCGGTTCGGCGATCCGGAAACGCAGGTGGTGCTGCCACGGTTGAAGACCGATTTGATTGATATCCTGGAAGCGGTTCGGGAAGAGCGGCTGGAAGAGCTGGAGATCGAATGGTCTGATGATGCCTGCGCTTGCGTTGTCATGGCCTCCGGAGGGTATCCAGCAGCCTATAAAAAGGGGCTGGAGATCCGGGGACTGAACGCTGAAGGTCAGGTCTATGGAGCAACCGTATACCATGCCGGGACCAAATATGAGAAAAACCGGTTCTATACCAATGGCGGCCGGGTACTGGGGGTTACCGCCACATCCGACACGCTGGAAGATGCCTTGGCTAAAGCGTATGAGGCGGTATCCAGGATTGATTTCCACAATGCCCATTACCGGAAAGATATCGGCGCGGTTTCCCTCTGAACCCTTTATCCGTTTTCACGGGACTAATATGAAACCGTCATCTTGTCCCTGTTCCTGTCCAAAAGTTTCGCTTTCCGGGCTGTATAGGGGATGTACCTGGGATTCTCTATCTCTTTTCTGGCCGGCCGGACTGGATTGTCCGGCCGGCTGGTTCGCTTCTATAACCACGCCGATTGGTTGGAAAAAGTGCCTTTTCAAGGGGCGAAAACGTTGTTGTCCTTGACAGGACAGCCCGATATAGTATAAAGTAATAAAGGTTGCAGCAAGATAATGGGGCCCGGCAAGGGTTTCAGCGTCTCGATCAGAAGCATACGGAAACTGTCACGGCAGCTTGGACGAGGAGATCACCCACGGTCTGGATATCCCGCTGCCAAATGAAAGGACTGGACAAATACATGGCTTCCAAAAAGCCCAGCTACGGCAACGAAAGCATTACCTCCCTGAAAGGGGCGGACAGGGTGCGCAAGCGCCCCGCCGTGATCTTCGGATCCGATGGCCTGGAGGGCTGTGAGCACGCCGTATTTGAGATTCTCTCCAATGCTATCGACGAGGCCCGTGAGGGCTTCGGCCACAAAATTATTACTACCCGGTATGAGGATGGTTCCTTTGAGGTCCAGGATTTTGGCCGGGGCCTGCCGGTGGATTTCAACCCCAAGGAAAACCGGTACAATTGGGAACTGGTGTTCTGCGAGCTGTACGCCGGCGGCAAATACAACACCAATGAGGGCGAAAGCTACGAATATTCCCTGGGCCTTAACGGCCTGGGCGCCTGCGCCACCCAATATTCCTCGGAATATATGGATGTGGAGGTCCATCGGGACGGCTTTTGCTATACCCTGCATTTTGAGCATGGGGAAAATATCGGGGGGCTGAAAAAGGAACCCTACGCCAAAAAGGATACCGGTACTGTCATCCGCTGGAAACCGGATCTGGAGGTGTTCACCGATATCGCCGTGCCAATGGAGTATTTTCAGGATATTCTCCGGCGTCAGGCGATTGTGAATCCCAACTTGCTGTTTATTTTAAGAACTCAGCAGGGAAAGAGCTTTGAAACCCAGGAATTTGTCTATCAGAACGGTATCGAGGACTATGTCAAAGAGCTGGTAGGGGAAGATACCCTGACCGATATCCAGGTGTGGGGGGCCGAGAGAAAAGGCCGTGACCGGGCAGATAAGCCGGAATATAAGGTGAAGCTCAATGTGGCGTGGTGCTGCTCCAATAAGAGGAATCTGCTGGAGTACTATCATAACTCCAGCTGGCTGGAGCACGGAGGAGCTCCGGAAAAAGCCGTGCGTTCCGCTTTTGTGTCCCAGATTGACGCTTATCTGAAGCAAAACGGCAAATACCTGAAAAATGAAAGCAAAATCAGTTTCCAGGATGTTCAAGACTGCCTGGTGCTGGTGTCCTCATCCTTCTCTACCCAGACTTCTTATGAGAACCAGACCAAAAAGGCCATCAACAACAAGTTCATCCAGGAGGCCATGACCGAATTCCTGCGTCACAACCTGGAGGTCTATTTTATTGAGAACAAGGCTGAGGCCGATAGGCTGACCGAACAGGTGCTGATCAATAAACGCTCCCGGGAAAAGGCGGAGACCACCCGGCTGAACCTGAAAAAGACTTTACAATCGGGTAATGACCTGACCTCCCGGGTCCAGAGCTTTGTGGATTGCCGGAGCAAAAAGGTGGAGGAGCGAGAGGTCTTTATCGTGGAGGGAAAATCCGCTATGGGCGCCTGCATCCAGGCCCGTAATCCGGATTTCCAGGCGATTATCCCGGTCCGGGGTAAAATCCTCAATTGCCTGAAAGCGGAATTGGATAAAATTTTTAAAAACGAGATTATTACCGACCTGCTGAAGGTGCTGGGCTGCGGGGTGGAAGTGAAATCCAAAGCCAATAAGGAACTGGCCACCTTTGATTTGAGCCTTTTGCGCTGGAACAAGGTGATCATCTGTACCGATGCCGATGTGGACGGCTTCCAGATCCGGACACTGATTCTGGCCATGCTCTACGCCCTGACCCCCACCCTGATCCGGGAGGGGAAAGTATTTATCGCTGAAACCCCCCTGTATGAGATCAATACCAAAACCGATACCTATTTCGCTTATAATGACGCGGAAAAAGCGGAGATTCTCAATGAATTGGGTAATACCAAGTATACCATTCAGCGCTCCAAGGGGTTGGGCGAAAACGATCCGGATATGATGTCCATGACCACCATGAACCCGGCTACCCGGCGGCTGATCCAGGTGCAGCCGGAGGATGAAGAGGCTACCCAATGGATGTTTGATGTGCTGTTGGGAGACAATCTTTCGGGTCGGAAGGATTTTATCGCTGACCGGGGCAGCCTGTATCTGGATATGGTTGACGTCAGCTGATACGGGCTGGCGGTTACAGAAAGGATGGTTGTTATGAAAGAGGCGCATTCTATCGGCATCATCGGCGGGGCGGACGGCCCTACCGCCATCTACACCACCCTGTCCTTCCGGGAAGTACTGCTTCTTGGGGCAGCGGCTTTGTCTTGTCTGGCCTGTCTGGTAGCCCTGCTGTTTCACTACCGGGCAAAAGCCAGGGCCAAAGACTGATTTCAGCGGAAAATAGCGGTTCCGCCTTTTTGTGCATGGCGGGACTGGAAAGGCATGAAAGAGAATGGGGAAAAAAACCAAAAAAACGGCATCTTCCTCCCTGGAAAGGCTTCCGGAAAATGCTCATATTGCGGGTGCGGGGCTGGTGGAAACCCAGAGAATTACGAATACTCTGGAAACCAACTATATGCCCTATGCCATGAGCGTTATCCTGTCCCGGGCTATTCCTGAGATAGACGGCTTTAAGCCTTCCCATCGGAAGCTACTGTATACCATGTACAGGATGGGTCTGCTCACCGGGAACCGGACCAAGTCTGCCAACATCGTAGGGGCCACCATGAAACTGAACCCCCACGGCGACGCGGCTATCTATGAGACCATGGTTCGGCTATCCAGAGGGTATCAGGCCCTGCTGCATCCTTATGTGGATTCCAAAGGAAACTTTGGCCGGGCGTATTCCAGCGATATGGAATACGCGGCGTCCCGATACAC
>CALWMQ010000044.1 GCA_944382025.1 uncultured Clostridia bacterium
GGTTTTTCTCTGGGTGAGCTGGCCGCTTTGACCTTCTCCGGCGCCGCTTCCCCCGAGGTCGGCTTCTCCATTGTCTGCCGCCGGGCCCATCGGATGCAGCAGGCGGCTGAGCAAGCCCCTGCCGCTATGGCAGCGGTGGTGAAACTGCCTAACTCCGTGGTGGAGGAGCTGTGCTCCCATTATTCCGCCGTGTACCCGGTCAACTACAATTCCCCCGGTCAGCTGGTTGTGGCCGGCGACCTGGCCCAGCTGGAACCCTTCAAGGAAGAGGTCAAATCCGCGGGAGGAAGGGCTATTCCCCTGAAAGTAAGCGGCGGCTTCCATTCCCCCTTTATGGCCCCCGCCGCCCAGGCCTTCGCTCAGGATCTCCTGGACTTCCCCTTGGATTCCCCTAAGATTCCCCTATACGCCAACGCTACCGCTGCCCCTTACGCCGGTGACCCCAAATCCCTGCTGACCCGGCAGATCCAAAGCCCTGTCCGCTGGCAGGAAACAGTGGAACATATGCTGGCGGCCGGCATCGATACCTTTATTGAGGTGGGGCCCGGGAAAACCCTCTGCGGCCTGATCGCTAAAATCGCTCCCGGTACCCGCACCCTTCAGGTGGAGGACGCGGCTTCCCTGGAATCCACTTTGACCATTTTGAAAGGACGGTCTTCATCATGCTGAACGGAAAAGTCGCTCTGGTTACCGGGGCTTCCCGGGGCATCGGCCGGGCTATCGCCCTGAAACTGGCTGAAAACGGCGCCAATGTGGCGGTTATCTACGCCGGCCAGCAGGAAAAAGCCGAAAGCCTCTGCCGCCAGCTGCGGGAACTCCATGTACAGGCTCAGGCCTACCGCTGCGACGTGGCGGATTTCCAGCAGGTCAAAGATACGGTGGCCGCCGTATCCAAGAACTTGGGCGGTGTGGATATCCTGGTCAACAACGCCGGGATTACCCGGGACGGCCTGGTCTATTCCATGAAGGAGGAGGACTTCGACGCCGTCATCAACGTCAACCTCAAAGGCGCCTTCAATTTCATCAAGCACTGCTATCCCGGCTTTGTCCGCAAACGGGCGGGCCGTATCATCAATATCAGCTCGGTATCCGGTCTGATGGGCAACGGCGGCCAGGCCAATTATTCCGCCTCCAAGGCGGGGATTATCGGCCTGACCAAGGCGGTGGCCCGTGAACTGGCCGGGCGGGGGATCTGCGTTAACGCCGTGGCGCCCGGCTTTATTGATACCGATATGACCGAGAATATTGATAAAACCAATACCCTCCTGGGCCAGATCCCTCTGGGCCGCACCGGTAAGCCTGAGGATGTGGCGGAAGCCGTCCTCTTCCTGGCCGGCGACGGCGCCGCTTACATTACCGGTGAGGTCATCCGCGTGGACGGCGGCCTGGCGATCTGACGCCTGGTCCCTCTCCCCGGAAACTCACCACGCATCCCGTATTTCCACGCCAAACGCTCCATCCGCCCTACGAACCCTCTCTGATCCAAGAAAGGAAATCCGTATGAACGCTGTAAGACGTGTTGTCATTACCGGCCTGGGTGCCGTAACCCCTATCGGCAACGATGTTCCCTCCTTTTGGGACGGTCTCAAATCCGGCCGTAACGGCATCGGACCAGTTACCCGGTTCGATACCACCGAGTATAAGGCTAAACTGGCCGCCGAAGTCAAAGGTTTCGATCCCTCCCTTTACCTAGAAAAAACCGAGATCCGTAAAACCGATCTCTTTACCCAATACGCCCTGGCCGCCGCCGCCCAGGCCATGGACGACAGCGGCCTCCAAACCGGCCGTAATATGGAATCTCATCGCCTTGGCGTATACTTCGGTTCCGGTATCGGCGGGTTTCATACCCTGGCGGAGGAGCATGAGAAACTCCTGGAAAAAGGTCCCCGCCGGGTTTCCCCCCACTTTATCCCCATGATGATCGCCAATATCGCCGCCGGCCAAATCGCTATCCGCTACCAGGCAACCGGTCCCTGCCTCCCTGTAACCACCGCCTGCGCTACCGGTACCAACGCTGTGGGCGAGGCCTTCCACGCCATCCGCTACGGCTACGCCGACGCTGTTATCGCCGGCGGCTCCGAAGCCGCTATCACTCCTCTGGGTTTCGCCGGGTTCATTAACTGTATGGCCCTCTCCCAGAGCGATGACCCTGCCGCCGCCTCCATCCCCTTTGATAAACGCCGCAACGGCTTTGTTATGGGGGAGGGCGCTGGTGCCCTGGTGCTGGAGGAGTACCAGCACGCTGTCGCCAGGGGCGCTCGGATTTACGCTGAAATCAGCGGCTATGGCTGTACCTGCGACGCCTATCATGTCACCGCTCCCCATCCGGAGGCCGACGGCGGCGCCCGGGCTATCCGTCTGGCCGTGGAAGAGGCCGGTATGATCGGGGAATCCAAGGTCTATATCAATGCCCATGGCACCAGCACCCCCCTCAACGATAAATCCGAAACCCTGGCCATTAAAAAAGCCTTCGGGGAACTGGCGTCCCAGGTCGCTGTCAGCTCCACCAAATCCATGACCGGCCATATGCTGGGCGCCGCCGGCGCCGTGGAAGCCGTGGCTACGGTTCTGGCTCTCAAGGAGGGGATTCTTCCTCCTACCATCGGCTATGTGGAGCCTGATCCCGACTGCGATCTGGACTATATCCCCAATACCGCCCGGCGGGATCAAGTCCGTCTCGGCCTGTCGGTCTCCCTGGGCTTCGGCGGCCACAACGCCTGCGTCGCCTTTACCCCGGCTCCCTGATCCCTTATCCGCCGGGACAGCGGCCTTGACCTTATACCGATCCACCGCCGCTTCCCACCTACTTCGTATGAAAGGAATGGTCAATACCATGACTGTACAGGAAATTGAACGTCTGGCAGACCTGATGAAGGAAAAGGGCCTGTCCTCCCTGGAATGGGCGGAAGGGGACTGCCGCCTCAAATTGGCTATGGGCGGCGTTGCCGCCGCGGTCCAGGCCTCCGCCGCAACAGCCGGTACCGCTGTCGCCGCCGCTGCCGCTGCCGCCGTCCCACCATCCCCTGAGGCCGATACCCCCGGCCTGCTGAAAGCCCCTATGGTGGGGGTCCTCTACCTGGCCCCCTCTCCCGATGCCAAGCCCTTCGTTGCGGTCGGAACCCGGGTCAAAAAAGGCGATGTCCTCTGCATCATCGAAGCCATGAAGCTGATGAACGAGATTACCGCCGAACAGGATGGGGAAATCCTGGAAATCTGCGCCGAGGACGGGCAAATCGTGGAATTCGGCCAGCCCTTATTCCGCCTGGGCTGATCCCCCTGACCCCATATACGTCCCCTAACCCGGGCGCCCGGGGGGTGGGCTCCGGTACAACACCCGGATGCGGTTTCCCTGCGGCAGTCCGTCCTTAATGGCTGATTGTGTTCAAAGCCCTTCCGCCTTTGCGGGATATTTTCCCCAGAACCGGTTTTCCCCTCGCTCGTGGCCGTTGTCACCGCCAGCCTCCCGCCGCGAAAAAAGCCTTGCCGATACCAGGCCTTTTTGAAGGCGGGAAACCCTCTATAAATCGGCTGTGATCCACGGTTTCCCGCCGGACAGCTGCCCGTAACCCGGACTCCGCCCGGTTCTCCCTATGACAGAAAGGATCTGAGGTACCCATGAATAAAGACGAAATTATGAAAATCCTTCCCCACCGGGATAATATGCTGCTCATCGACCAGGCGGAGGTGGTGGACGGGGTCGCTCACGCCCGTAAAACCATTACCGGAGATGAATGGTTCCTCAAAGGCCATTTCCCCGGCCATCCTGTCGTCCCCGGGGTTATCCTCTGCGAAATCCTGGCCCAATCCGCCAGCGTTCTCCTGGCTGACGGCCAGACCCAGGGCGCTACTCCCTATTTTACCAGCCTGAATAATGTCCGCTTCAAAAACAGCGTCTTCCCCGGGGATACCCTGGAAACCGAGTGCGTCATCACCAAGTCCAAGGCTTCCTTCTACTTCGCCAGCGGCAAAGGCTATGTCAACGGCAAACTTTGTGTCTCCGCCGACTTCTCATTCGCTTTGATAAGGGGGTAATGACCCGTGTTCTCCAAAATCCTGGTGGCTAACCGGGGCGAAATCGCTATCCGGATTATCCGCGCCTGCAAGGAAATGGGCATCAGCACGGTAGCTATCCACTCTCAAGCCGATACCGAGGCTCTCCATGTGGCCCTGGCCGACCAGCACGTATGTGTGGGCGGCCCCGCTACCGCTGACAGCTATCTGAATCAGCAGAATATCCTCAGCGCCGCCTTGTCTACCGGCGCCCAGGCGATTCACCCCGGCTATGGCTTCCTCTCCGAAAACCCCGATTTCGCCGACCTGTGCAAACGCCATGGCGTGGCCTTTATCGGCCCTGATGCCGAAATCATCCGCCGCATGGGTGACAAAGACGCCGCCCGCCGCCTGATGCGCCAGGCCGGCGTGCCTACGGTCCCCGGAACCGGTATCCTGGCCAATGTGGAAGAGGCCCGCCAGGCTGCCCGCCAGATCGGATATCCGGTACTCATCAAAGCTACCGCCGGCGGCGGGGGAAAGGGCATCCGTCTGGTCAGGGACGAGGCGGATCTGGAAACCGCTTTCCTTACCGCCTCCGGCGAGGCCGAAAAAGCGTTCGGCAACGGGGACGTATATCTGGAAAAATTCCTGCTCCCCGTCAAGCATATCGAGGTTCAGCTTCTGGCCGACGAAAAAGGTCAGGTGGTTTGCCTGGGGGAACGGGAATGCTCCATCCAGAAAAATAATCAGAAGCTGATTGAGGAAACTCCCTGCCCGGTCATCACCCCCCAGGTCCGCGCCGCCATGACCCAGGCCGCCGCCAAGGCCGCTAAAGCGGCCGGATATGTGAACGCCGGTACGGTGGAATTCCTCCTGGATTCCCAGAACCGCTTCTACTTCATTGAGATGAATACCCGCCTCCAGGTAGAACACGCCATTACCGAACAGGTCACCGGGGTGGATATCGTCAAATGGATGATCCGTATCGCCGCCGGTATCCCTCTGGACTTCTCCCAGGAGGATATCCAGCTCCGCGGCGCTTCCATTGAGTGCCGTATCAATGCCTTGGGCTGCGGCAGGGTCGATTTCCTCCATATCCCCGGCGGCCCTTGGGTACGCTTCGATACCGCCTTGTACCAGGGCTGCCAAATCCCCCCCTATTATGACCCCATGATCGGCAAAATGGTGGTCTCTTCCAATACCCGCGAGGAAACCATCCGCAAAATGGAATCCGCTATGTGCGAACTGGTTATCCAGGGCGTCCCTACCAATATTGACCGCCAGCTGGATATCCTCAATGATCCCCTGTTCCGCTCCGGAAACTACCATACCGACTTTATCCAAAAACGAGGTGGCTGATCCTATGCAGTTGTTCGGACTCTTTAAAACCCCTCAGAACGAGCTGGAAAAAGGCGGCCGCTCTCCCGCCGCCCAGACCGATATCCCTTTAACCCCTACGAAACGCTGTCCCGCCTGCGGCGCCTATATCCCGGTCAGCCAGCTGTGGGAAAACCTGGGGGTTTGCTCCTGCGGCCACCATTTCCGCCCCAATGCCCGCCAGCGTATCCACTGGCTCACCGATCCCGCCTCCTTTTCCGAACATGATCCCGACCTGGAAAGCCGGGATCTGCTGGATTTCCCCGGCTACCCCAAAAAGCTGAAAAACGCCTTCCTGGCCTGCCGGGAAAAAGAAGCCGTTATTACCGGTACCGCCTCCATCGGCGGCCATCCCTGCGCCCTCTTCGTCATGGAACCCGGTTTTATGATGGGATCCATGGGTACCGTGGTGGGGGAAAAAATTACCCGCCTGTTTGAGTTCGCCCTGGAAAAGCAGCTCCCGGTGGTGGGATTTACTGTCTCCGGCGGCGCCAGAATGCAGGAGGGAACCCTGTCCCTGATGCAGATGGCCAAGGTCAGCGGCGCCGTAAAACGCCACAGCGATGCGGGGCTCCTCTATATCACCGTCCTTACCGATCCCACTACCGGCGGGGTCACCGCCAGCTTCGCCATGGAAGGCGATATCCTTCTGGCTGAACCCGGCGCCATGATCGGTTTCGCCGGCGCCCGCGTCATCGAGCAGACCACCAATAAAAAACTGCCTGACGGTTTCCAGCGGGCCGAATTCCTTCTGGAACACGGTTTTGTGGATTTGATCGTCCCACGTACCCGGCAGAGGGAAACTCTGTCCCTCCTGCTGGATGCCCACGAAAGGCCGGTGAAATAAATGGGTATCGCCTATGAAAAGGTACAGGCCGCCCGGATGAAGGGCCGCCCTACCAGCTTGAGCTATATACAGCAGATCTTTACCGATTTTATTGAACTCCATGGGGACCGGCGGTTTGCCGATGACCCCGCCGTGGCGGGAGGTATCGCCTGGCTGCGGGGCGCGCCGGTGACCGTTATCGGTATCGAAAAAGGCGCCTCCACCAAAGAGCACATCCGCCGGAATTTCGGCGCGCCAAGCCCGGAGGGTTACCGCAAGGCTCTCCGGCTCATGAAACAGGCCGAGAAATTCCAGCGGCCGGTGATCTGCTTTGTGGATACCGCAGGCGCCCACTGCGGCGTCGGCGCCGAGGAACGGGGCCAGGGCCTGGCTATCGCTGAAAACCTGATGGAGATGATGACCCTCCGCACCCCTATCCTGTCGGTGTTTATCGGGGAAGGGGGAAGCGGCGGTGCTTTGGCCCTGGCGGTCGCCGACCGGGTCCTGATGCTGGAAAACGCCGTGTATTCCGTGATTTCCCCGGAAGGCTGCGCCAGTATCCTCTGGAAGGATCCTAAAAAGGTTCGGGAAGCCGCCGACTGCCTTAACATGACCGCCGACGATATGCGCCGGCTGGGTATCGCTGACAGTATCGTGACCGAAACCGGGCGGGACCTGCCCGCCATCGCCCAGGAACTGGAACTGGCCCTTTCCCGGGAACTGGAATGCCTCTGCGCCCTTCCTGTATCCCTTCTTCTGGAACAGCGGTATGCCCGTTTCCGCGGCTTCGGCCGGTTGGAATAACTTTTCGGTAATCCCTTCGCCGCCGTACCCTCTTTTCTCTGAACTTTCCCCATCCCCTCATACTGCGAAAGGCTAGGTGTCCCCTATGAAACTGATCTATAAGGAGTATTGCCACGAGGAATTCGACGCCAACGGAACCCTTACCTCCTTTTCCATCCGCTGCCCCGATACGTTCAATTTCGCCTACGATGTGGTGGACCGGATTGCCCGGGAAGACCCGGAACGGCTGGCCCTGGTCTGGTGCAACGTGGCCGGGGAGGAACGCCGTTTCAATTTCCGTGAGATCAGCGCCCTGAGCAACCAGACTGCCAACTATCTGAAAAGCCTGGGCATCCGCAAGGGGGATCGGGTTATGCTGATGCTCAAACGCCACCATGAGTACTGGACTACCATTTTAGCCCTCCATAAGCTGGGCGCCGTAGCCGTTCCCGCTACCCATATGCTCACGGTCAAGGATATTGTGTACCGGGTACAATCCGCCTCCATCAAGGCCGTGGTATGCACCCCGGACGGTGACCTGGCCGACTATGTCCTGGAGGCCCAAAAACAGTGTCCTACCCTGACGGTAACCTGTATTGTCCGCCGCCCGAAACAGGGCTTTCTTCTGCTGGATGAAGGGGTGGCCGCTTCCCCAGACCGGTTTGACCGGGTACCCACCCTCTCCACCGATCCTCTCCTGATGTATTTTACCTCCGGTACTACCGGATACCCCAAAGCCGTTATCCACGACCACTCCTATCCTTTGGCCCACATCATCACCGCCCGCCATTGGCAGAATGTCAAAGAAGGCGGCCTGCATCTGACCGTGGCGGATACCGGCTGGGGCAAAGCCTCCTGGGGAAAACTCTACGGCCAATGGCTGGCCGGTACCGCCGTAATGGTGTATGACTTTGATAAGTTCGTCGCCGCCGACCTGATGGCCGTGATCCAGAAATATCAGGTCACAACCTTCTGTGCTCCTCCCACTATCTACCGGTTCCTGATCAAAGAGGGGATAGAAGGCTATGATTTTTCTTCCCTAACCTACGCCACCAACGCCGGTGAAGCCCTCAATTATGAAATCTACCGCCAGTTTGTGGAAAAAACCGGCGTCCAGCTCATGGAAGGCTTCGGTCAGACCGAAACAACCCTCCTTGTCGCCAACCTGGCGGGCAGTCGCTCGAAACCCGGGTCTATGGGGAAACCTTCCCCCTTGTATGATGTCCATCTCATGGACCGGGACGGCAATGAGGTTGCTACCGGTGAAGTAGGGGAGATCGTGGTCCGCCCCTGCCGCGAAGGCCGCCAGTTCGGTATTTTTACCGCATATAACAATGACGAGGAATTATATAAAAAGGTTTGGAAAGGCGGCGTATACCATACCGGTGATACCGCCTATCGGGATGAGGACGGGTATTTCTGGTACGTCGGCCGGGTGGATGATATTATTAAATCCAGCGGCTACCGTATTGGGCCGTTTGAGATCGAAAGCGTTCTGATGGAACATCCCGCTGTCATGGAATGCGCAATTACCGGCGTTCCTGATCCCGAACGGGGACAGATTGTCAAAGCAACAATTGTCCTCACCCGCCAGTATGCCCCTTCCCCCGAACTGGCCAGGGAACTCCAGGAGTATGTCAAAAAGGCTACCGCCCCTTATAAATATCCCCGAGTGGTGGAATTTGTGAAAGAACTTCCCAAAACCATCAGCGGTAAAATCCGTCGGGTGGAGATCCGGGAAAAGGATTCCGTTTCTTGACCCTTTCCTAAGACCTATCGGTACACCCCATACGGTCCAATCCCTGTCCTTGTTTTGGTTCGTCCTCTCTTTTCCCCGCATCAGGTGGGTTCTCTCCCAATATGCTTGTTGACTGATCCGGTTCTGCTCCTGTTGCAGATAGCCCGGTTCCTTCAATGGCCTTTTCCTCTGCCTTACCCTGCCGGCTACCGCCTTTTTTCGCTGCCTCTGACCCCCCCGCCTTTTCAAAAGGCGGGGGGCTTCCCTCTTTTATGGTACCACTTTCTCTGTTAGGGTTTAATTGCCCGTGTCGCTGCAAAGGAGGGAATGTGATACCGATGAAGGTTGCCTTCCTTGTTGGTATCCTCATACAAGTGGGTTATCTGAAAACCTGCCTGAAGCTGCCCTCCTATCTGTTCTTCTATGGTATGGGAAAATTGAATGCCCATCCCTTCCTTTATGCATTGTTCATATAAGTCCTTGTCCTTTAATGGGTTAAACGGCAGCGGATGCGCCAGCTTTTCCTCCCGGTCATCAAAGGCATAATTCATGCCGATATCATATCCTCCTAAAAATATTCCCCCTCTCTTCAAAACTCGGTAACATTCCCGGAAAATCGGCTCCACCTTTTCCACATAACAGTTGGATACCGGATGAAAAATAATATCAAATGTACCGTCTCCAAATGGCAGCTGTTTGGTCATGTCTCCTTGGATGATCTCTACGGCATACCCCTCCCTTTGGGAAACCTTCCGCTCACTTTCACATTGCTCCTCCGAATAGTCCAATACGGTGCATTTTGCTCCCAACGCCGAGAAAATCGGTATCTGCTGCCCGCCTCCGCTGGCTAAGCCCAGTATGGTTTTTCCCGTCAGCTCCCCAAACCACTCCCGCGGTACCGGCTTTGTGGGTGTCAGGTACACCTCCCATTCCCCGCGCCGAGCCTTTTCATAGACTTCATGGGTTATCGGCTGCCCCCATTCCCATCCCTCACGGCACCATCTATTGATTACCTGCGCATTGATCTGTTGATATTCCACTGGATGTCCTCCTTTCATCTTTTCTCACTTTCTTCCGTAAACTCTTTTCCCATGACAATACCTCGGTTATTAGCTATGTTCTTATCCCAAATCCCTTTATCTGGGCGCCCACAACCCATATTCCACCGTTGTCAGCGCCTAAAACGCCAAACGGCAGCAGGGGTTTGCCGAGTGTGTATAAGGCAGTATTCTGAAAACACACAGAAATCGGCATTGCAGGATAGAAAAAGAGTACGGATCGAAGGGTTCGTACTCTTTTTCTGTATATATCGTTAAAACTGCAATCGGCACATTGGTTTTTCCTGAGAATCTTCTGTAGAATGAAAATATCATAA
>CALWMQ010000045.1 GCA_944382025.1 uncultured Clostridia bacterium
CGTATTCCCGGATCAGGGTCCCGTCCGCCTCCAGATGCACAATCCGCTGGTTGCCGGTATCCGCGATATACACGTCCCCTCCAGGCCCCGGGCATACCCCCTGAGGCTGGTTCAGCGGCGTGTCTCCTCCCTGGGTATACAGGCTCAGCAGATTGCCCTGCTTATCCAGCTTCACTACCCGGTTGTTTTTCGCGTCGGCTACGTACAGGTTTTCCTTCCCGTCCATCCGTAAATCTGCCGGCTGGTCAAAATAAACCCGAACCTCTTCCCCGGCGTTCTCCAGGACATTAATGCTGTACGCGTAGGTGTAAGCCTGAGGGATGGCAATCTGTTCGTTCCCGTCTACCGTGTAGTCGGTACGGTAAGCCGCCCCTTCCACACTCATTGCCCCGGCTATCAGGAACAGGGATATTAGGGCCATGGCCCTGCGGCAAAATTTCATGGCGTTCCTCTCCCCCTCATCCTTTGATACCGGAATAGATCATGGTTTCCATAACCTTTTTCTGCATAATGGTAAAGACAATAACCGTGGGGATGGTCATCAGCATGGTGGCGGCGGAAATAGCGCCTGCCCGCCCAATACTGCTGCTCCCGCCGGAGATAGTGTTCAACGCTAACGGCAGGGTCTTTTTCGCTTGGTCGCTCAAATAGATCAGCGGCGAGAAATAGTCGTTCCAGGAGCTGACAAAACTGAACACCATCAGGGTTGACCACGCCGGCGCCAGGGACGGCATGACAATACTCCAATAGGTGCGGAATTCCCCTGCCCCGTCGATACGGGCGGCCTCTATCAGGTCATTGGGAAACTGCTCCACAAACTGCTTGATCAGAAAGAAATTATAGGCTACCGCCAGGTTGGGCAGGATCAGCGCCGCGTAAGAATCTACCAACCCCATGGAATTCACCACCAGGTACCGGGGAATCTGGGTAACATAACGCGAAAACATCAGGGTGGCGATCACCAGATTAAACAGGAATTTGCTTCCCGGAGGCCGGTGCTTCACCATGGAGTAGGCCCCCAGGGTGCTGACAATCACCGTCCCGCCCACCGTCAGCACAGTAATGAACAGGCTGTTGAACACATAGCGCAGGAACGGTACCGAAGAACTGGACAGGGACAGTACCAAATCCGAAAAGTTTTTCATGGTAGGTTCCCGCACAAAAAACTGGGGCGGGAACACATACAGTTCGTTGAGCGGCTTGAACGCCGTGCAGATCAGATAAATCAGCGGCAGGGAGATAAACACTACCAGCGCCAGCAATACCAGATATACCAGCATCCGGGCGCCGCTCAGACGCACCGTGCGGACATACCCGTCCCGTTCCCGGAAGCGGAGCTTGATCATGGTTTTCCCCCTCTCATTCATCTTTGGGGCTCAGCGCCCGCATAATAATTCGGCCGATTACAAAGGTGATCACAAACAGCACCGTGGCGATAGCCGAGGCATATCCCATCTGGAACCGGACAAAAGCGTAATCATACAAATGGGCTACAATGGTGTGGCCTGCGTAATTGGGGCTGGGGAACCCGGCGATGGATACCGCCACATCGAATACCCCGAAAGCGTTGGTGACAGCGGTAATGGCCCCGAACAAAAGCTGCGGCTTCATCATGGGCAGGGTGATCAATTTCAGTTCCTGGTACCGGCTCTGGATTCCGTCAATAGCCGCCGCTTCATAATATCCTTTATCCACATTCTGCAGGCCCGCCAGGAATACCAGAAAGCCCGTGCCCATACTCATCCAGATGGATACCACGATAATCACCGGCAGGATATAGGTAGGGTCCTGGGTCCATAGCACCGGGGTATCGATGATCCCCGTCTCCAGCAGCAGATTGTTGATCAGGCCGTAGCTGTCGGGGGAAAAGAAATAGGTCCATACCACGCTCATAGCTACCCCGGAGGTGATGGACGGGGCATAAAACGCCAGGGCAAACCCATTACGGAATTTCAGCTGGTTGAGCACCCAGGCGGCAAAAAAGCTGAATAAATATCCTACCGGCCCCACGATAACCGCGAATAGGAAGGTGTTCCCCAGGGCGGTCAGAAAAATCCGGTCATCCAGAAAAAGCAGCTTGTAATTGTTAGCGCCTACCAGATGCATTTCCTGGAACATATTGTAGTCAGTAAAGCTCAGGCATACCGCTACGGCCACCGGCAGCACCATAAACACCACAAAGAAGATCACAAACGGCAGCAGCATCAGATAACCTACCCAGTGCTTCCGGACAAAACGGCTCAGGCTATTTTTCATCCACAAACACCCCGTATTCCTCCTGTTTCATCTTCAGTTCCCGGTTGATTTCCTTCACCGCGTCCTCCAGAGCGTCCCTGGGGGTCTTGTTCCCCGAAACCACCACACTGTTGAACGCGTTGTTGACATACCGGGTGGTGTAATAGCCTCCCAGAACCACCGGGGTTTCGGTTGCCCATTTCCATTGCTCATCCAGAACCTCCAGATCCCCCGCGTCCCAATCCAAGGACTGGAATACCTCCAGATTAGCGGAATTCCAACGGGCCTCCACACCAATCATAGCCTCCAGCTCCTGAGCGTATTTCCGCTGAGTATCGCTCCGTGACCACCATTCCAGGAACTGGAACGCCGCGTCCTGCTTATCGCTCTGGGCCAGCAGGATATCGCATTCCGCCGCCAGGCCCCCGCTGGAACGGTCGATTTCCCCGTTCTCCTTTTCCATCCCCGGAAGCGGCGCCATTGCCCACCGACCCGCCAGCTCCGGCGCCGCTGTGGACAGCTGGACATAGAAGGCAAAGTTGCCGATACCCACAGGCATTTCCCCGGTACGGAACCGGGTCAGAAAGTTGGCGTTGAAAGGTGAGCCGTAGTTGGTGAACATCTCGGTATATGCCCGGAATGCCTGGAACGCCTCCGGGGAGTTCAGGGCGGAGGTCATGCCGTCCTCACTGTAAAAGCTGCCTCCGTATTGGTATAAAAACGGGGTGAAATCCTGGGTCTGGTAAAACTGCATCCCGTTTTGGTACAGGGCGGGAAGCAGGGTATTGTATAAGTCGTCCCAGGTGTCCGGCAAGGACAGGCCTAAATCCTCAAACAGATCCTTCCGATAAAACAAACAGGTAAAATTCATGGTTTCCGGGATCGCGTATACCCCGCCGTTGTATTCGAAAGGAATCCAGATCTTCTCCAGGAACCGTTCCCGGATCTTGGAATAGCCCTCATAGGCGGACAGGTCCGTAACCGCGTCCCGGATAGCGAATTCCACCGGGGAATTGGCCGCTACCCCCATGCCCACATCCGGCGCGTTCCCTGAGGCAATCGCCAGCAGCAAGGCGTTGGAACTGCCGGTGTTCAGCTGTGAGGCCGGAACAGTATTCAGATTGATGGCAATCCCTGTTTCCGGCGTAAAGCTTTCGTCCGCCAGCATTTTCAGGGTTTCCGCCCATTCCGTACCCCGGGCTATCCACACGTCCAGCGTCTGGGTGACCTCAACCTCTCCATCCAGAATACTGGCCATGCTGTTGTAGTCCCGGAAAAAGGACAGCCAGAAATTGTAAAGGCTGGCCCAGATCTTTTGAAAAAGGTTGGAACGGCGGGTTTCCGGCTGCTGATCCGGGGTATATACCGTAAACTCGTCCAGCAGCAGCGGCTGGGTCTGCATCTCCGAATACCAGGATCCCAGATTGGTCTGAGCCTGGGTCAGCTGGTCCGCCCGCTTGGCAATGGAAAACGGATCCGCTATCATAGCGTCCAGCTGAGCCGCTATAGACCGCAGGTTACTGCTCATGGAGGTGGATTTGGCAGTAATGGCTTTCAGCTGGTCGGATTTTTCCTTGAGCCGCGCCGATAATCCCCTCAGATCCCCTTCCAGAGTGGGAATATAGGTGAAAAATTTATAATCGTAATACGGATCCGGATCATTCCCGGTAAGCTGGCTGATCTCCTTCATCAGGTCCGACAGCACCAGCATATCATCGTAGGCCGACTGGATAATAGGGGTCAGTTCCCCCATCACCGCCCGCAGGGTCAGGGTATGTTCCCCCTCTTCCATCCAGAAACGGTAAGGACCATTTTCCCCGCCCAGGACAGCGTCCTGCCAGTTGTCGCCGTAGGCAAAACGGTAAGCCGCCAGCTCCGCGCAGGGAATCTCCCCGTCCAACAGAATGGTACGGTAGGTCGGCAGCCCATCGTTCCATTTTTGTATGTACCGCAGGGAAATTTGATAGTAGCCGTCCGCCGGCACCGTAAAGGAAAAGGTGACCTCCTGGCCGCCTTCCCTCCATCTCCAACCCCCTACCGCGTTCAGCAGCCGGTTGCCGTATACAAAGGGCTGGGCCGAAGGATCGGCGTCCGATTCCATCCGGATACTGGCGTCATTTTTGGATTGGATGACATCCTCCGCCTGGAAAACGTCCAGATATCCGGTGCTCCCCGCCGCTCCCTCAGGCTCCTGGTAGGGAGCTGGCGCCTTATACGGGGAAAGGGTCCATGTTCCCAGTTCCAGATCTTCCTTTACATAGCTCAGGGTAAAGGTATGGGTCCCCTCTGTCAGATAGAAAATCAAAGGCGTACTGTAAAATCCGTGGCCGTCCCGCAGGGTAATGGTCTGCCAGCCGGTATTCTCCACTGTCTGCGGCCGGACCTCATCCCCCAGGCTGTTGACCCGTACCGCCCCTTCCTCACGCCAGGAACGGGGGAAAACCAGGTAATCGGCTTCAAAATAAGGGCTTTCCCCATCCAGTTTCAGGCTCCGTACCGCGTCGGCGCCGGATTGGCTCACCAGCCGGTAATCCACCGACAACACATACCGCCCCGGCGTGGACACCTGAAATTCCCAGGAGATGCTTTCCTGTTCCTTGGTCCAGGACAAAGGGCTTCCCTGGGTTTCCCCGGCGGGAACCGTTACCGTATCGCTTCCCGGCGTATCAGGATAGGATGCCAGCGCCTCGGACAAATACGGGGCTCTGTCTACATTGGCGTTCAAGGACACCCGTCCATCCGGGGACGTTTCCGCCGCCATTGACAGGGGCGCCGCCGTCAGCAGCAGGGCTGTCACCGCAGCGGCCGCCGCCAGCCGATAGCTGACCTTTCGCATAAGACTGGTCCTCCTTCCCCTTTACAGCGCCGCCAGCGGCACACGGGTAATTTCAATAGCTTCCTTCCGTTTGGAATAAATCACATACAAAAATCCGTCCGCGACCACGGTGTGGGGGTAACCATACAGACCACCCTTGTACATCCCCGAAAACCGCCGGTCATAGGGCTCATCCCGCAGGATATACTGGGTATCGAAGTTCTCGCCGTCCCGGGACAGGGCCAATACCAGGGGATTCCTTCCCCCGCCGGTAACCGGGTTGCTGACCCCGTAGAACCGGCCGTCCGGCAGACGGCCGAAATGGAACTTGCTTCCGTCATCGCTGAACCCCGTAGGGAACGGCTCCCCATAGGTAGCGCCGTCGTCCCGGCTCTCGGTACACCACAGCCAGCCCCCATTGCTGCGCAGCATCATGTGGATGACCTCATCATCGGTCTGAAAGAAGGAACCTTCGCATAACAGCGGGGCCTCCCATTCCCGAACCCGGCTCACCAGCTCAATAGCCGCGGAGTCATCATAGGCGGGCTGATCCCCAAAGGCATCGCCGTAAATACCGGTGATGGTAAACAGCCCTTCCCCGGACGGGTCATCGCTGTAGGGATACATAACCCCGCCCGATACGATCAGGCGCCCCGACCGGGTAAGCTGGGGGCCGTGGTTGGGTACCACCGGCACCTCCAGCAGGCGAGGGGCAGTCCAGTGTTCCCCATCCATGGTGGAAAGCACACCCATGCAGGTTCCCAGATGGCCCGGATCGTCTTTTGCCTCGGGCCGGAGGCGCCCCTCCTCCCGCAGGCAGGAAAACGGGTACTCATACCGTCCGAAATACGCCCGAAGGATCCCCTCCCGGCAGTAGAACCCGCCGGCCGTCAGCACCAGCTCTGACCGCTGGCCCTGCTGGGAATCCACCAGCGGCCGGGGGGCTGACCAGTGGACAAAATCTTCCGAACTGGACAGCATAACCCGCTGCCCGCAATCATCCTCATTCCGCCGCCCGGAGGACCACATAGCGTACAGCCGCCCCCCAAACACGGCTAACGCCGCGTGGTGGTTGTATGCCCAGTCCTGATCCGGTTCATAGATCACCTGGCGTTCTGTGGGGAGCTTTTCCAGCGGCCGGTCGGTATGGTTGTTGATCACAAGCACGTCCCTCTTTCGTCGGTTTATTTCAGCGCCTGCAAGGCGTCGTTATAGGCTTTCAGTACATGCTCCGCTCCCGCGGCCTTCATGTCGTTGACCCAGTTGTCGTACTCGGTAATAGGACGGGTCCCTTCCACGAAATCCCGTACCCCCGACCAGATCAGAGCATTGATCTGGCTGACCTCATTGGCAACCGTTTTCCGGTCAGCCTCCGCGATAGGCGGGTTGATAGCCTCAAAGTGATAATAGCCCGCTTTATAATCCGCCTCTATGATAGAGTTGAACTCGGTATCCACCAGCCCAAGCTGTACATTCATGCTGTAGGAGGTGTTCACCAGCGGGGAAAAGCTTAACAGCCCCAGCCCGTAATCCGACATCCAGTTGTATTCAGGCGCGGTAGCGCTGCGGTATTTTTCCACGATTTCGGTTGGGATGGTGACTTTGCCGTCCTCAGTGAGATTGAAGGTTTCCCCTTCCTTGCCGTAGTTGCAAATATACATCCCTTCATCGGAGTACAGCCAGTTCATGAATTCCAGCAGTTTATCAGGCTGGGACGTGCCGGCGCTCAGGGCCCAGATGCTGGTATACCAGTTCTGGTTGTACAGCTGTCCTTGCTTTTTGCCCTGGGAGTTGGCCATTAACGGCATTACCTGCATTTTGGCTTGAGGGTCATTTTTCTGCAGGCTCTTGGTCTGGCTGGCAGCAAATCCCCCATTGTCATACCAGAAGAAAATGTTGCTGTTATTGACTCCCTCATCCCAGGTATTGGAGTCCACGGTCATCCAGTTGGGATCCAGAATCCCTTCTTCCATGCACTTGATAAAGAATTGAAGAATCTCTTTATATTGGGCGTTCAGGAACCCGAAATCATATTTCTGGGTTTCCTCGTTAAAGTACAGGCCGGGAGGGCATCCCATAGCGTAGGCCATCGGCGTCAGCATATTCGCGCCCTTGTTCCGGCCGGAAAACGGCGTACTGTTAGGATAGATGGTTTTCAGCTGCTTCATGACCACAAACCACTCGTCAAAGGTGGTCGGCATCTGCAGATTGTTTTTTTCCAGAATATCGTACCGGATAACCGGCACATAGCCGCCGTAGGATATATTTTCCGTGCTGCCGTTCAGGACGCTGAATCCCAGTACCCGGTCCTCTACCTTGGTTTTCTTCCAGTTCAGGTCATCCTTGACCCGGTTGTAATAATTGGGTACACTCCCCTCCAGCCGGTCGGTCAGATCCAGGAAGATATTGGCACCCGCGAATTTTGAGATATCATCCAGCGTTACGTATGTAATATCGCTGAGAACCCCAGCTCCCAGGGCGGCGGCTTTTTTCGTGTTGTAATCCGCCAGTGGGGTGATATCAAATTCCAGGGTTACATTGGTGGCTTCCTGAATAGCTTTGTACTTGGCTCCGGTGGGGTTGACCTGCTGGCTCTGGTGCTCATAGGTCATAATGGTAAAGGTTACAGGCTCATCAAACAGCTTTTCCCGGGGTTCTTCTTCCGTCTTCCCATTCCCGCAGCCGGCGAGAGGTCCGCACAGCAGCGCCGCCGCGCACAGGCCGGGCAGAACACGTTTTAACAGCTGGTTCATACAATGCTCCTCCATTCAAAATATCCGTTGTGTATTTTTACGGCTCACCGGCCGTTTCAAACCAATCTATGCCCTTTGTTCAAAACCGCTTTGGGACTTTCGCCGTCATCCCTTGCGAGTAAAAATAATATCAATTAGTTTATTATTAATGAACGTAGTTCATAAATGTGGAAAATTTTAAAAGAGAGCCGTGGTCTCTCTTTGGGGCGCAAAATAGGTAAATAAATGGCGGGTAAAAAGATGACGGGCCGGCGGGAGGCAGACGGTGCTCCCCCCCTCTGCCTCACCTCTCGTACGGTTCCCGAAGCCAACCTGCGCCGCCAATGCGGCTCCTGGTTTTGACGGGAGCGTTTACTCCTGCTCGCTGTTTCTCACTCTGTGGGCGCTCCCAGGTGCTTCCTTCTGTAAAAGGCAGACGAAAACGTTCTGTGATCTGGGTTCCGGAATCGGATTTCCCCGCCAGACGCGGCAGGACATTAGGGGTCCTCAGATCAGCATACTGGAAGCCCGCCGGGCCACTTCCTGCAGCCGTACGCTGTAATCTTTGATTTTCTCCTCGGACATTCGCAGCGAAGGGCCGCTGATGCTCATGCCGGCGATCACCTCACCGCCGGAGTCCCTAATGGGCACCGCCACGCATTTCAGCCCGAATTCATGTTCCATATTATCCACAGCATAGCCCTGGCAGCGAATTTGTTCCAACTCCTGCCGGAGACGGCTCTCATCGGTAATGGTGTTTTCCGTAAATTGTTTCAACCCTTTTGCCACTATACGCCGCAGTTCCTCCTCCCCCAGAAAGGCCAGCATCGCTTTACCGATACCGGTGCAGTACACGGGGGCCCGTACGCCAATCAGATACCGGCCGTTGAAGGAGGCACGTTCCTCATGCACGGCGCCGATATACACCACTTCCCCGCCGCTGTAGACAGCCAGCAGCACGTTTTCCATGGAATACCGGCCCAGCTCCTGCATAAAGGGCTGGAGGATCCGTCGAACGTCATTGGTTTGATAAGTGTGGTTGCTGAGTTCCAAGGCTTTGATGCCCAATTTAAATTTACCGCTGTGGGAATCCCGTTCCACAAATCCACGGCTTTCAAAAACCGACAGGACATTGGAAACAGTGCTTTTGGGCAGCGCCAATGCCTCCGCGATCTGATTAACCCCCAGATAGGTATCAGCCGCCATAAATTCCTCCAGGATCAGCAGCGCCTTATAGAGGGATTTGACCTTGCTCTGATCGCCCTCATGTTTCTGTGCCATGGGAAAACCCCTTCGAAGTGTTCATTATTATTGTACTGCGTTCATGATTTCAAGTACAGGATACCATATTCCTCGTCAATTTGCAAGGACTTTTTTAAATTTTTTTATAACAAATAAAAAAATGTACAATGTTGCTAACGGGGAAAATATCCCGCCGGCCATCAGGCAACCCCAATGGTCAGCAGGATATTGGCAAAGGTACGATGTTCCCCTGTGGAGATGGCTAAACGGACTTTGGGTTCCGCGCATGCCTGATAAAATTCCCAGCGTCCGGTTTCCTCCAGTTCCATACCGCCCAGCAGGCGGGAAAATTCCGAAAAGATTTCCGGCACGGGTTCCCCCTCCGGAGGCCGCATGACAACCGCTTTTTCTACGGCTACCGTTTGCAGCAGCGCTTCCAGCACCTGGGGTACATCCGGCACCCCCGCCGTCAAGCCCAGGTAGACTTTCCGTGCGTCTCCGGTTTCGCTGTCCAGTGGGTAATTTCCATCCGCGATCAGCACCTGGTCCCCATGGCCGCACAGGGACAGGGCACTGAGGATCTCCGGATGAATCAGTCCGCCTTTAACCACCGTACTCCCTCCTTACCCCTTTGTCTGAGGATGGATTTCATTCTCCCGCAGTTTCCCCAGGCTCCCGCCGGGATGCCGCAGTACATATTCTTCAGGGGTAATGCCCCGTTTTTCCTGGAGAACAATAGACAGAGCCTGTAAAACCAGTGTTTCCGCCAGGATGGAGGCTCTGGGAGCCCGGTTCAGCGGACCACCCTCCCGGGATACACCGGCATATAGATGGACATCGGCAAAATGGGCCAGCCAGGAGTCCCGATTACCGGTAACCGCGATCACCTTGGCGCCGTTACGGCGGACAGCGGCGGCGGTAGCTTTCATTTCAGCGGTTTCCCCGCTATTGGAAATGCAGATCACCACATCTCCAGGCACCAGTTGGCCGCAGGAGCCATGGACAGCCTCGGTACCATGGAGAAAATAGGTCGGGGTACCGGTAGAGGATAGCAGGGACGCCATATAAGAAGCGACATGGGCCGGTTTGCCGATACCGGTAATATGGATCCGGTTACCGGCATCCTCCGCCTGCCAGATCAGTTCCGCCGCCGGACGGTACTCCTCCTCGCGGATGCCGTCCAGGCTCTTCAGGAACTCCTCCCGGGAGATATCCAGGAACTCAGTCAAACAGCTCATTATATATCCTTCCTTTCCCAGCCGTTCAGCAGCGGCCGCAGCGATTCAATATTTTCCCCACGTGCCTCCATCATCCCCAGCACCTCAGGCAGCTGAGGCAGGCTGGGCTGAGCACCCATACGGGACACAGTGAAGGCAGCGGTATAATTGGCAAAGCGCAGGGCCTCCTCGGGCGGCAGGCCCAGGCATACCGCCGTACAGAAAGCGCCTACAAAGCTGTCGCCGGCGGCGGTAGGATCTTTTACCTCCACATCCTGGATGCAGGGGCTGTGGAAGAAGCCGTCAGGGGTCTCCAGGACAGCGCCACGGGAACCCATGGTAATCAACGCGTTTTGAACCCCCATGCTCCGGAGACAGGCTGTAGCCCTGCGAGCGGAATCCATATCCTTTACCGGGATGCCGGTGATCCATTCCGCCTCATGCTCGTTGGGGGAAATATAACTCAGGCAATGGGCCAGGCTCTCGGGTATGGGAGCGTATGGCGCGGAATTCAGCATAACCGGCACCCCCGCCTCCGCGGCCCAGCCGGCTACCAGCTGGTTGATCTCCATGGGGATCTCCAGCTGCAGCAGCACCATATCATAGTCAGAAATTGTTTCTTTCAGAGGCTCCACATCCTGAGGCTGGATCTTCATATTCGCTCCCGGAACCACCACGATGCGATTGGCGGTTTTTCCGTCGGCGGTTTCCAGCTGGACATTGCCCACACCGGACGAAACCCCTTTCATACAGGTCAAATGGGTAATATCCACCCTGGATTCCATGAGTGAATCCCGCATTTCCCGGCCAAATCCATCCTCGCCGATTTTACCCGCCATGGATACCACGGCGCCCAGCCTGGCCGCCTGAATGGCTTGGTTAGCGCCTTTCCCGCCCGGTGCCGTCTCAAACCCGGTGCCAATAACGGTTTCCCCGCTGGAGGGGAACCGGGACGTACTGACGATCAGATCCATCACCAGACTGCCCACTACCAGCAGTCTGGGGGTATGTTGTAGTTGCATACTGCTCCGGCTCCTTATCAAAATATTCGCTGAAACGCTTGCACTTTCTATGGCATAACTGTATACTATTTTCAGAGACTTTTCTCGCCTGTTTTTGTCCTGATATAGACATTTTTTGCGAATTCAAAAGGATATGATCAAAATGAAAGCCTTTCATGAAGTACGGCAGTACGATGACGATTTCATGGTCTGGCATTCGGCGTATGACAATATGAGCTTCTGGGCACACTGGCATGAGGAGATGGAACTGATCCTGATCCGTTCCGGTACCGCCCATATCCAGATCAATCATCACACCATAACCGGCCGCCAGGGGGACCTGATCATATGCGACAGCGGCGATATCCATTACAGCGATTCCTACCAGATGGCCAACCGGCTGGAGTTCATTGTTTTCGACCCCCATCTGATCAGCTCCCATTATCAGTATACCGGCCTGGCCTCCCCGCTTCTGAAAGCGGACGAACTGAAGGCTGCTGGGCTGGACAGGCTGACCCAACGCCTGTTTTCCCAGATCCCCCAGGAGCTCCACGATAAACGCCCTTTTTATCAGGAACTAGTAAAAAGCCTGCTCCGGGAATTCTGGTATACAGTGCGCCGCTTCCTTCAGGAAACCGACCGTATCAGCGATCAGGATGCCCGCCATTACTACATGCTCAGCAAACTGCAGCGGCTTCTCAACTATATTGACCAGCACTACGAAGAGTCCCTCCCCCTAAGCTGGGCGGCAGACTGGATGGGCTTCAGCGAAAGCTATTTATCCCGCCTGTTCAAGCAGTACACCGGCGTCCATTATGTATCCTATCTCCAAATGGTGCGGGTGGAACAGGCTATCCAGCTTCTGCATGACCCCTCCAGGCGCATGGTAGATATCGCTTATGACTGCGGTTTCGCCAATATCCGCACCTTTAACCGGGTGTTCAAGCAGTTAACCTCGTATTCCCCTGTGGACTTCCGCAGCCAGAAGAACTTTGAAGAATACACCTTTTCTCTGGGGACCAGACGGGCTTCACAGGAAGAACGTGTGGAGAATGATTCCATTGTCGTCATGAACAACAGCAAGCGTTTATGGGAAAATCAACTGGCTTCCGGCAGCACTGATAAATAGCCTCTCGTCATCCTAAGGCGCATCCCCTTCCCGGTGAAAAGCATACCCCTTCTACCCCTTTTTCTTCTATCCCCAAGAAAAAACGCCTCATAGACTAGCTTGACTGCCAGTCCATGAGGCGTTTTGCCGCTTCAGCATATTCCACATAAAGTTTTCTCCCGTCTTTTCCAAAAGGCAACGGCTAGGAGCGTCTGCGGGGCAGGAAACAGTGAGCGGGGTTGGCAACCGCGGCCTAAGCCGTCAGTCACGTTCACAGTGTACGGTTTTAGCCGCCCTTAAGGGAAGCGGGACACGAGCCCCCCCCTACTGTCGGACGCCTTCCCAATACAGCGCGCCGCAAAACACCAGCGATTACTCCTTAAACCGCAGGCATGCCTCAAAGCAACGGCCCCGGTCATGATCTCCGGTCATCCATACCGTTCCCGGCTCCAGGGCAGTCTGAATGGCCAGCCGGTCGCCTTCCAGGGCTTCCCGGTCATAGGAAATCGAAAAGCCCGTGATTTCCCGCCCTGCCATGCTGCTGGCTCCCTGGGCATGAGGAAGATAATCGCACAGGATATCGGCATATACCGTATTATTCAGATGTCCATTATAATCGGTATCGGACCAGCGGATTTCCCGCTCACCGGCCGGTTTCATGGTTTCCGGCAGCCGCAGCTTAACGGGAGGAGGACAGCCGTTGACCCGATCCGGCTGCCTGGGCAGGCCGAACTGGTCAAACACCCCGGGGCGGAGCAGCTTATGGGAATCCGCCTCGATGAGAGCAAAGGCGGTCACGCCCTCGGTCAGAGGCTCCCCCTCACTGTCCAGGATCTGGTAACAACGGTAAAACTGGACGCCTTTATTAGTCTGATGCCAGGTTTTGACCTGAATTTCCTGCCCCATTACGGGGAGCCGGTGAATGACCTGATTCAGCCGGGTGAGGACAAACACCAGATTATGGGCATACAGCTCCTGATAAGTCAAGCCGCCCTGCGCCAGGTGCAGTTCTCCCACCTCCTGCTGCAGGCGGAGCAAGGCGGACAGCCGTAATTTCCGATCCTGCCCCGCGTCATAGGTAGTCACTTTGGTGTGCCAGGTATAGTCTGGCTGTAAATGGGTGGGCATGATAGAATCTCCTTTATAAAATGTTTCACATGAAACAAAGGCCCCGGGATTTGATTCCGTGATCCCGGGGCGCAGGGTTTTGCGGGTAACAGCCACGGCCATAGGGAATCCTGTGCAGGCTTCTTTCCCCGCCGCTTATTTAACTGGGCGAAGTTCATCCACACCCATATAGGGCCGCAGCACCTCCGGCACGGTCACCGAACCATCCGCATTCTGGCACTGCTCCACAATAGCGGGCAGTACCCGGCTGGTAGCCAGCCCGGAAGCGTTCAGGGTATGGGCAAAATGAAGCTTGCCGTCCTCACCGCGGTACTTGACACCGCCCCGCCGGGCCTGGTAGTCCCGGGCGTTGGAGGCGGAACTGACTTCCTTGTAGATGCCCATGCTGGGGATCCATACCTCAATATCATAGGTCCGGGCCATGGAGAAGGAGCAGTCCCCTGCCGCCAGCTTGCTCAGACGGTAGTGAAGACCCAGCTTCTGAACCAGCTTCTCGGCCTTGCCCACCAGTTCCTCAAAAGCGGCGTCAGAGCCTTCCTCTGTGGTGTACTGTACCATTTCCACCTTATTGAACTGATGGCCCCGGATCATACCCCGTTCCTCAGAGCGGTAGCTTCCGGCTTCCCGCCGGTAGCAGGGGGTATAGGCAATATATTTTTTCGGCAGATCCTCCGGGGACAGGATCTCTCCCCGATGCAGATTAACCAGGGCTGTTTCAGCGGTGGGCAGCATGAATTTCCTATCAGAACTGGTAGGATTCTCGATCCAGTACACCTCATCCTTGAACTTGGGGAACTGGCCCGCCACATAACCGCATTCATACCCCAGCATATGGGGAGGCAGGATCAGTTCATAGCCATCGTTTAGGTGCTCGCTGATGAAAAAGTTCAGCAGGGCCCATTCCAGCCGGGAACCCATCCCCCGGTAGATCCACGAGCCGTTGCCCGCCAGCTTAGCGCCCCGTTCGTAGTCGATCAGTCCCAGACTTTCGCACAGATCCACATGGTTCTGAGCCGGGAAGTCAAAAACCGGCTGTTCTTTATAGTAACGCAGGGGCTGATTGTTCTCCTTGCCGCCCCCCAGGAGGTCTGGGTCAGGCAGATTAGGCAGGCACAGCAGAAGATCTTTCTGCTGCTCCTCCAGAGCGGAGAGTCCGGCATCCTCCTCTTTAATCTGGGCGGACAGTTCCTTCATTCGGGCCATAAGGGAAGCCACGTCTCCCCCCTCTTTTTTCATCTGGGGGATTTTTTTGGAGGCGGCATTCTGCTCCGCTTTCATGGTATCAATCCGGCTGGAAAGAGCGCGGCGCTTCTGATCGATATCCAGGATCTGATCCACCACATCGTCCAGGTCCATGTCCCGTTTATGGACAGCGGCTTTGACGGCTTCGGGTTGGGTACGAATGAGTTTGATATCCAGCATTTTCTTCTACTTCCTTATCTTAAAAATAATCTTTAACAACCTGTTTTCCAGCGTGGGTGGGCCTCAGCCCATGCCGCCCAGCAGATTGGCCAGGCGGCGGAGATCCTCCTGATCGTAAAACTCCAGTTGAAGGACTCCTTTCTTGCCCTTGTCCAGCACTTTCACCTTCCGTCCGGTATGCTCACTGAGGGAGAGTTCTACCTCATCGTAAAAGCTGTTCCGAGAAAAAGCGCGGGTAACCCCATCGTCGGATTCCTTTTTGCCGGACTGGGAGGCCCGGGCCATTTTCTCCAAAGCTCGGACAGACAGACCGCTTTTTACCGCGGCCTGGGCAGCGGCTTCCTGGGCTTCCGGTGTATCAAAGGCCAGGATAGCCCGGGCGTGCCCGGCGGACAGGCTGCCGGAACTTACCATCTGGGCCACCGTCTCCGGCAGGTTCAGCAGTCGCAGGGCATTGGCCACAGCGGGACGGGATTTATTGACCGCTCTGGCGGTTTCCTCCTGGGTCAGGCCATAGGTTTCCATCAGGGTACGGAATCCCAGGGCTTCCTCCATAGGGTTCAGGTCCTGACGCTGAAGGTTCTCAATCAAAGCCAGTTCCGCGGCTTCCTGGTCGGTCATTTCCCGGATGATGACCGGCACTTCGGACAGGCCGGCCATACGGGAAGCCCTCCAGCGGCGTTCGCCGGCCACCAGCTGGTAGCCGCCTCCCGGCAGGGGCCGGACCAGCAAAGGCTGTAATACCCCATGCTGGGCAATGGAGGACGCCAGTTCCGCCAGCGCCGCCTCATCAAACTGCTTCCGGGGCTGGCCCCGGTTGGGTTCGATCTCGGTAATCCGCAGGGTCACGGGCCTCAGCTCGCTGTCCACGGTATTTTCCGCGAAAAGGGCTTCCAAGCCTTTGCCCAATCCGCCTTTTCTTGCCGCCATAACGCAGCCTCCTTCATTTTCAGTGGGTTTTACTTTTTGGACAGCAGTTCAGCGGCCACCAGGTCATAGGCCTGGGCGCCCCGGGAACCGCCGTCATAGTAATTGATAGGTTTACCGAAGCTGGGTGCTTCGGAAAGCCGCACGCTCCGGGGAATAGGGGTAGAAAAGACCTTCCGTGGGAAGAATTTTTTCACCTCGGAGACAACCTGCTGGGTCAGGTTCAGGCGGCCGTCATACATGGTGAGGAGTACCCCTTCCAGTTCCAAGGTAGGGTTATACAGGCGTTTAACCTGCCGGACCGTGGCCATGAGCTGGGAAAGGCCTTCAAGAGCGTAATACTCACACTGGATAGGAACCAGGAAGGTATCCGCGGCGCAGAGGGCGTTAAGGGTCAGAAGGCCAAGGGAAGGCGGGCAGTCAATAAAGAGGTAATCATAGCGGTCGCGGAGAGGAGCCAAAGCGGCTTTCAGGCGGCTCTCCCGGCGGTTCAGCTCCACCATTTCGATTTCGGCGCCGGCCAGCTGGATGCTGGAAGGGAGTACATCCACGTTGCGGCAGCCGGTAAACCGGACCACCTGTTCGGGCTGGGCAGAGCCAATAAACAGTTCATAGACTGACAGGCCGCCATCCCGTTTATTGACGCCCACGCCGCTGGTAGCGTTGCCCTGGGGATCGATATCCACTAACAGGGTTTTTTTGCCTTTGGCGCCCACGGCGGAGGAAAGATTAACGGTGGTGGTAGTTTTGCCCACCCCGCCTTTTTGGTTAACGACAGCGATAATCTTGCCCATAGAAACCTATTGCCCCTTCCCGAATGAGTCGTCAGCCGGCTTATGAAAAGCGTGTATCTGGGTTTTCCTGTTAATTCCGGGTTTTCGTCCCGGCAGGCGTCCATATTCCCGTAATAATAGTAAAAAAGCGATACTGGGATGGAACACAGAGGTATTATAGCACAGTTTGATAGCTGGTGGAAGGGATTTGTGGGATTTTTTAATGAAGGGATTGTTTCATGTGAAACAGTCTTCCTGCCGTGGGGAAGGCGAGCTAAAAGCCGGTCACTTAAGGTTTTGCGTCGTCATGAGATACGGTGAGGGGCTCTGCCCCTCCACCTCTCTCCTCTTACGGTTGCCAAAATCGCCCTGCGCCGC
>CALWMQ010000046.1 GCA_944382025.1 uncultured Clostridia bacterium
AGCATATTTTACCCCAACTTTCCCGGGGAGGGGATTTTCTATCAGGGGTTAGCGGCCAGTACATTCATCCACTGGCTGTCACAGTAAGTTTTCACCTGCCTTTTACAAAAGGCAACGCCTGAGAGCACCCGGGGAGCGGGAAACAGCGAGCAGGGGGTGCGCCGCAATCAAAACCAGCAGCCGCTAGCGCGGCGCAAGTTGGTTTTGGGAGCTGCAAGGGGAGGCGGGGTCAAGGGGCAGAGCCCCCCCGACGCCTTCCTCAGATACCATATTATGGAATACAACATGAAAAAACGCCGGTAATAAAAAAGTTGCCGGCGCCTCCGAGAAGGCTACCGGCATAAAGGAAGAAATGGGAAGGCAAAGATACAGAGCAAATAGGCTTTGAAGCGTGGAAATCGTGATCCGTGTGATATAGAAGGAATGAACCATCTGACCGGGAGAGGGCCAATTCTTCAAGCCTAACTATCTGTTTAGGCGCATCGGGAGGTAAATGGATCACAGCCGCGGCAGGTGGCATCAAGGCGAGTAACAGAGGCTATACGTTTTTGAAAACGACTGCTGGAACGGGCGGCTGCAGCATCAGCCCGCATAACCAACAGGCAGCACGCCAAAACTGTTCCCCGCATTAGTATCAGTATGCCGGTTAACACAGGATAGAGGGACGTCTCCAGGACGCCCATCAGGATAATTTCCATCACGCACATGGTCAAGGGTACCAAGGACAGCCGGCGGGCGGATTTGCCCTGGGCCTTATTCAGCATATACAAAAACATGCTTCCCAGCAGTACAACATGAAAGAGACTGAAAATCATGGGGTTCAACTCCTTTTTATACAACCCAAAACAGAACAAATGTTTACAATACCATTATACCAGGGATTTTGAAAAAAACAAGAGAAAATCGAAAATTTGTTCGATTTTATTTTAAGATTTAACATCTACAATATATGGTAGTAAATTTTATTGCTACGCAATATTTACGAATAAATGGAGGAGTATAGGAGACAATCAGCAATCGAAACTATCAGTATTCCATCTGTATCGAACAATTGTGCCTTTTAGTTGATATGCCACGGGACGTAGCCGGGTGTTACCTCTGAACCCCGCCTTCCCTCGCGGTCAAAACCCCCGTACGCCGCGTTCGCGGCTGTCGGTGTTGACCGAGGTGCCACTCCTGTTCGCTGGTTTCCCCCCGGTGGGCGTTCCAGGCATTGCCTTTTGTAAAAAACAGCCGAAAACTTCCTATTGGATGCTGGCAATCCGTTACGCTGACTCCCTAAAAAGGCAGCAGCCGGCGGGCATCCGCCGGCTGCCGTAAGCAATCCGTTCAGTAAAAGATCTTATTTCCCCAGGCTGTCTGTCAAAAGGGCATTCTGAAGTTTGGCAGCGGTTACGGTATTTTTCAACAACATGGCAATGGTCATAGGACCCACGCCGCCGGGAACGGGGGTAATATAACCCGCTACAGGCTCTACCGCCGCATAATCCACATCACCGCATAATTTGCCGTTTTCGTCCCGATCCATTCCTACATCGATGACCACAGCGCCGGGCTTTACCATATCAGCGGTAACAAACTTAGGTTTGCCTACCGCCGCCACCAGGATATCCGCCTGGGCACAGATCTCTTTCAGGTTTTTGGTCCGGGAGTGGCAGATGGTTACGGTGCCGTTTTCGTGAAGGAGCAGCATGGCCATAGGCTTGCCCACAATATTGCTCCGCCCGATAACCACACAGTTTTTTCCCTCCGCCTTGACGCCGGAACGATGGAGCAGTTCCATAACGCCTGCTGGGGTACAAGGCAAGAAAGTATAATCTCCGATCATGATATGGCCGGTATTGGCCGCGTGGAAGGCGTCCACATCCTTCCGGGGGGAGATAGCGGCAATAACCGCTTTATCGTCGATATGGGGAGGCAGGGGCAGCTGGCAGAGGATACCATTGATATCGCTGCGGCCATTGAGGCTGACAACCAAAGCCAGCAGTTCTTCCTGGGTAGTATCCTCCGGCAGGGCGAACTCCTCCGAATAAATGCCCGCCTCGGCGCAGGCCTTTTTCTTATTGTTGACATACGTGCGGGATGCGGGGTCGTTTCCCACAATAATAACCGCCAGTCCGGGGACAATCCCCTGCGTTTTCAAAGCGGCGACCTCAGCCGCCACATCCGACCTTACAGCGGCGGCAATCGCCTTTCCATCAATCCGAATTGCCATCATGATTACCCTCTTTCTGATGATTCCTGGGACGCGCTTTTTTCGTCCGGATCCGTTTCATCCTCCGGCAGGCCGGTGAAAGGATCTTCAGCCGAAATCTCCTGGGACTGTTCGTCCATAGCCGCCTGAACCGCCGTTTGGCTTTCCTCGCTCAGGATTTCCTCGTCTTGGGCGGTCATATCTTCCACATCCAGCGTGGTAAACGCCCCAGTTTCCTGAACCGGTTGTTCAGCGCCTTCTTCAGCCACAGACTCTCCGTCCGCTGAGGATGGGGCGGTTTCCTCCGCAAACAGGTCTTTGGGGGAACGTTCCGCCATAAATTTGAATACAAACAGGAGGACCAGGCCACCCACTACCGACAGCGCCGCCACCAGCTGAGATACCCGCAGTTCACTGCCGGGAACCATGGTCAGACTGTCGGTGCGCAGGCCTTCGATCACAAAACGTCCTGCCCCATACCACATGATATACAGAGCGAAAATCTCCCCTTTGAACCTGTACAGCTTTTTGGAGACAATATGGAGCACCAGCAGGCCTAAGAGGCACCACAGGGATTCATACAGGAAGGTAGGATGGACAGGGTCGGTCAAGGTGTAGCCGGAACCGTTTACGCCGGATTGGATGATATCTCCGGTCATACCCCAGGGAAGGGTCGTGTTGCCGCCGAAAGCTTCCTGATTGAAAAAGTTACCCCAGCGGCCAATCCCCTGACCGATCAGGAATCCCAGGGAGGCGATATCGAACATCCGCAGGGTATCCACCTTGCGGACACGGCACATCCAGATGGCGGTAATAAACGCCAAGATGATGCCGCCGTAAATCGCCAGGCCGCCTTCCCAAACTTTGAAGATGCGAATGGGATCGGCGAAATACTCTGCCCGTTCGCTGGAAAACAATACATAATACAGGCGGGCGCCGATGAAAGCGAAAATGGTAGAGACCAGCACCACATCGATCATGCGGTCAGGATCGATGTGAAAATATTTAGCACGTTTCAGGCCATAGATCATGGCCAGCAGGAAGCCCAGGGCAATCAATACCCCGTACCATCTGATGGTGAAGGAACCGATCGTAAAGATATCCGGGGAAATGCCGAATTTCCATCCCAAGGCGGGAAATTCTATGTAGTGCTCCATGGAAACAAGGTCATCCTTTCCTTATGTATAGTGGCTTCCCAGAGGAAAGGGAAGCCCTCCGGCGTGGGTTATCCGGCGCGGTCAGCCGCCTGTGGGCGTACAATGGACAGGCAGGAAGCTTCCTCCCGGAAATCCCGTTCCAGCCGGACATACACTGATTGTATATCAAGACTAGCGGCCGCGTCAATAAGCTCAAAGGGATTTCTGTCGTAAAAATGGCCGCTTGCCAACAAATCGCCGCAATTTTCCACGCTGTTGAGCTGGGCGACCAGCCGCCCGTATACAGCGTTGCGGGCAGCCAGGAAATCCTCTTCGGGGATCCGGTCACGGGCTAACCGGCGGATTTCCTCTTTCAGTTCCCGGCACACGGCGTCCGGATCCTTGGATTCACCGCCGATAATCCAGGCGGCGTAGCCGGGGCCTTCAAAGTAATCCACGTCAAAGGAAGGGTTGATCAGTCCCTGCTCCATGAGCCGGGCGTACAGGGTGGAGGCGCGTCCTCCCAGCACTTCCGCCAGTACGGCGGCGGATATGAGTTCCTCTGCCGTAGAGCAGCGCAGGCCTTTTTGGGTGTCCATGGGGACCTTGTACCCCAGATAGAACAGGGGCGCGGCCACTGGCATGACTGCCTCCGTACGGGCAGTCACCGCTTCCAGGGGCTCTTCCAGCGGGGCCCGGCGCAGGTCAAACGGCGGAGCTGGCTTGAGCATTTTATCCGCCGTTTCCAGCACCATGTCCGGATCCACATCCCCGGCTACCGCCAGCACCATATTATGCAGGTTATAAAAGGTCTCATAGCAGCCGTACAGCAGTTCCGGGGTGATTTGCGCGATGGATTCTACTGTCCCGGCGATATCCACTCGAACCGGATGGTTCCGGTACAGGCCCCGCAGGAGATTGAACAGTGCCCGGCGGTCGGGGGAATCCTCACACATCCGGATTTCCTGACCGATAATGCCCTGTTCTTTTTGTACGGTTTCCTGGGTAAAATAAGGGGACTGGACAAAACCCAGCAGGATCTCCAGGTTTTCCCGGAGCTTTCCGGTGCAGGAAAACAGGTAAGCTGTCCGGTCAAAGCTGGTATAGGCGTTTGCTGAGGCGCCGGTTTTGGCGTACTGGGCGAACGCGTCACAGTCCTCATTTTCAAAGAGCTTGTGTTCCAGATAATGGGCGATGCCCTCCGGAACGACGATAGGCTCCTGATCGCCGGCCCGTTGGAAGGCGGTATCAATGGAACCGTACCGGGTGGCGAACACAGCGTAACTGGAGGTATATCCGGGCTTTTTCCAAACATAGATGGTCAGTCCGGAGGGATGCACGGTACGCAGGCATTCCTCTCCCAGCCGGTCGCTTCGAATATGGGTCCATTCAGCCATGGTTAACCGCCTCCTTTTCCTTGTTGGTTCCGGCCAGCAGATACACGCTGCCCAGGGTAACCCGCTGGGCGGCGGCCATGACCCGTTCCCGGGTAACGGCGGCAATTTCCTGTGCCGCCTGGGCGGGGGTGATCACCTGGGGAAGCAGGCTTTGTCCCAGATACCATCCCGCCTGGGAGGGCTGGGAATCCTCCACCGAGGCAAAGGAACTGCAGGCGCTGAGGCGGGCGGATTCCAGATCCTCCTGGGTGAAATTCCCCTGCCGGATGGCTTCCAGCTGGCGGAGGATTTCCTCTTTGGCCTTTTCGGTATTTTTTTCTTCCACCCCGCTGTCCACCAGCAGCAGGCCTTTCAGCCGGTCGTAGGAAGAGGCGCAGTAGTAACACAGGCTCAGTTTTTCCCGGACGTTGCGAAACAGAAGGGAGTGGGGCGTCCCGCCCAAAAGGGCGTTCATGAGGCGGGCGGCCATCACATCCCCATCCGGCTCCGCGACGCCGGTACGGAAGCCCATGACCAGTTTGCACTGGCCGACTTCCATACGTTCTACCCGCTGCCGTACAGGTGAGTCGGGGACAGCGGTCACGGTAGAACAGGCGGCAGGAGCGCGGTTGGGCAGTTGCCCCAGGCCCTGCAGGAAGGCCTGGGAAACGGCGGCAGGATCCCCGCTGCCCTGGACGATGAGCTGGATCCGGGCGGTACGCAGGGCCTGCTTCCAGGCGTCGGCGACTGTTTGAGGGGTCAGAGCCTCAACCTGCTGAGCGGTGCCGTACCGATCCACAGCGTAG
>CALWMQ010000047.1 GCA_944382025.1 uncultured Clostridia bacterium
CAGGACGTCGTCCTCACCCGCCAGGGGCCCCCCTGTCAGGGCCCCCGTAGCCAGGATGAAGCGTTTGCCGGCCGCCAGCTCCTTGCCTGCGGCCGCGCCAAAAAAATCCCCCATAGGCAGTACCGACACTACCCTGCCTTCCCGGAACCGGACGCCCGCCTGTTCCGCCTCACGCCGCATCGCATCCAGCATCTGTCCGCCAGACACACCCCGCATACCCATATAATTATCTACCTGACGGGCTTTATACAGGGGGTTCAAATGAATGTCATTGCCCAGCACCATACAGGATTTGCCCCGGGCGGCGGCGTTGACCGCCGCCGACAGCCCTGCCGGGCCTCCCCCTACAATCAGGATGTCTACCATCGTCCCTGTTCTCCTTTCGAAAGCCGTTCTGTTCCAGTCTATGCCGGTATCCGCTTTTCAAGCCTTTACAGTCTGGCTTTTTTCAGCAGCATCGAGTTGGCCACCACGGACACCGAACTGAAAGCCATAGCGGCGCCCGCCACAACCGGGCTCAGCAAACCCAGAGCAGCCACCGGAATCCCTACGCTGTTGTAAAAAAACGCCCAGAACAAATTCTGCCGGATTTTACGCATGGTTGCCCGGGACAGCTTCACTGCCGTCACCAGCGGGCCAATTCCCGCTCCTACCAGTACGACGTCCCCGGATTCCATGGCGATATCTGTTCCGCTCCCCATGGCAAACCCTACATGAGCCGCCGCCAGTGCCGGTGCGTCGTTGATACCGTCTCCTGCCATCGCCACCGTATTGCCTTTCTGCTTCTCCGCTTCCACCACCGCAACCTTGCCTTCCGGCAGGACTTGGGCGGTCACTTCCTCTATGCCCACCTGAGCGGCAATCGCTTTCGCGGTCCGCGGGTTATCCCCGGTCACCATCATGCAGCGGATCCCCAGTTTTCTCAGCTCCCTCACAGCCGGCGCCGACGTGCTCCTTACCGGATCCGCTACCCCAATCATCCCGGCGGCTTTACCGTCCACCGCAACCAATAGGACCGTTTTCCCTTGCTGTTCCAGCGTCTCCGGACAGATCACTCCTTCCGGGATGGGGAAAGAAACATGTCGTTCCTCCATCAGCCGGGCACTGCCTATCAGGAGCTCCCGCCCGTCCACCCGGGCCCATATGCCCCGGCCGGTATAAGACTGAAAATCCTCCGCTTGGGGCAAGGTACCGTCCACACTGTCCGCTACCGCCCGGGCTACCGGGTGTTCTGACCGGCTTTCCGCTCCCGCCGCCAGATACAGCAGGTCTTCCTTCTTCCATCCGTCTAACGGCACCACATCCGTCACCGCCGGTTTGCCTTGGGTCACCGTCCCGGTCTTATCCAAAATCACGACGCCGATTTTACAGGCTGTTTCCAAGGCGTCCGCACTCTTGATCAGCACCCCCATTGTGGCGGCCCGGCCTGTCCCCACCATCAATGCCGTAGGCGTTGCCAAGCCCAAAGAACAGGGACAGGCGATGACCAGTACCGCTACGGCTCTGGAAATAGACTCCGCCGTATCCCCTATCAGCCAAAGGGATAACAGCAAGGTTGCCGCCGCTATCAGGATCACCGCCGGTACAAAAATCGCCGAAACCCGGTCCGCTAACTTCTGGATCGGTGCTTTGGAGGACTGGGCCTCCTCCACCAGCTTGATAATACCCGCCAGCACCGTATCCCGTCCAACCCCGGTTGCCCGTACCGTCAGCGAACCCGACCCATTGACCGTACCCCCATATACCCGGGAACCTGCCTGTTTTTCTACCGGCATGCTCTCCCCGGTCAGCATGGATTCATCCACTGTGGAACAGCCGGTCTCCACCACTCCGTCTACCGACAGGCTCTCCCCAGGGCGCACCACTACCATATCATCCTTCACGATCTCTGCCGCGGGAATGGTTTCTTCCCGGCCGTCCCGCAGGACAGTCGCCGTCTTCGGTTGGAGATTCATCAGCATCTCAATGGCCGCGGAGGTTTTGCCCTGCGCCCGTATTTCCAGCAGCTTACCCAGCAGTACCAGGGTAATAACCACAACGGCCCCTTCAAAATACAGATGCCCGCCGTCAGTAAACACATTATACGCGCTGTACCCCCAGGCGGCACTGGTACCCAGAGCAACCAATACGTCCATGCTGGGGCTCCGGTTGAGTACAGACAGAACCGCCCCTTTGTAAAACCGCCATCCTACCACAAACTGTACCGGCGCGGAAACGATGATCTGCCACCAGCCGGTATGCAGCAGTTGGGTCAGGCGAGCATGGGGGGCCACAAACATCAATACCATCATCAGCAGGAATGGAAGGCACAGCACAGCGCTTACCGCAAACAAAATTGTCAGTTTTCGCAGTTCCCGGCGGCGAAACGAGGCTTTATCCTCCACCACCCGATAACCGGCGGCCTTGACGGCTTTTTCCAGCGCTTTTCTATCCGCGCCCTCCCCGCTCAGAAGTACCCGGGCACGCTGGTTGGCATAGCTTACCTCCGCCGACGCCACACCCGGCACCTGGCTCAGGGCATGCTCTACCGCTGCCGCGCACCGTACACAGCTCATTCCGCCAATCTGCAAGATGCATTCCTGACCGGCTTTACCGGCCCCGCTGGTCTTACGTTCCTCCATACAGCCATCCTTCCCTTTGCTTTATCCCTTAACCACCGTATATCCAGCCTCGAATACCGTTTGGGCTAAAACCTCCGGCCCGGTTTTGGACGGGATATACTGCACTGTAGCGGCCTTATCCTCTAAGCTTACCTGAACTGACTTGACTCCCTTCACTCCCTTCAGGGCGTCAGACACCCGTTTCTGGCAATGGGCACAGCTCATACCGTCTATTTTCAATACAATAGTTTCTGTCTTGTCAAACATATCCTTCATCCTTTCCCGCTTTTATTCTATCCTTCTTGAATATATACCTTTTTAGTATAATTTTCAAGTCCTTTACAGCTCTTCTCTCGAATTTTTCTTTCGGACTTTGGAACCATCCTGCTCTTATCTTCAAAAAAATCGGATTGGCCGTGCCGCTTACCCAATGGCACGGCCGTCCGCCTCAGGAATGCCGCCGGCGCTGTTCCGCTTCGCCACCGCTCGGCACCTGCAAAATTTATCCTGTGTCTCTCTCCGCCCCGCCGGCTGGGACTTATACGTAATAGCCCCCTTCATCATATGAAACCGAGGGATTGCTTTCGGATTCTTCTGTATACCCCACCATCCGCAGCATCCCCCCCAGGGCTACGCACGCGACAAATCCAACCGTCACTGCCAAAGCGGCTATCCCCGCTGTCAAACGGCGGGAAGCGCGGGCTTCCCGGGTAGAAAGCGCCAATAGGATCCCCCGGATCAGAAAAGGCACGGGGAGAAGGGTCAACAGGACGATATTGATATTCGCCGCGTCATAACCGCCCTGGGTAAACTCGTTTCCTAACCCGCCGAACAGGAAAAACATCACAATGGAAGCCATAAGGTAAATCAGCCCCACGATCAGCAAAAACAGGGAATCCCATATATGCTCCCGATAACGGCGGCTATAGGACCGGTAGGAATACACTGCGGTCCCGGTGCAGGCAATACCTGCCAGAAACAATACCATATTGGACTGGAAATAGGATGGCTCCAGGCCTCCCTCCTTATGCATCCCCAACTGCAATCCTGTGGAAATGGCTGTCAAGATCACTGTAACCGCTAAGTAGGCCCACATTTTCCCAAAACGGCTTATGTTCATGGTCATCCTGTCCTTTCCGTCCCTTTTGTCCGGGGGAACACCGCTGACAGCGGCGTTCCCCCGACTTTCTTCTCTGTAGATCCCACTCCATCCCGGCTCCATGGCCGGATGCCTGTTCTATACCGTATAACCAGCCCGGTGTGCACGGACCCCTGTCATCCCTGAGGCTCCGCCCGGTGCCATTTGACTCCCTGGGGCGTATCTTCCAGCACAATATTCCGAGCCTTCAATTCATCCCGGATCCGGTCGGCCTCCGCCCAGTTTTTATCCTTACGCGCTTGGGTGCGGGCCTGGATCAGCGCTTCGATCTCCTCGTCCAGATTCTCGTCCTTACGGCTGTATAGCAGGCCTAGTACCCCGGTCAACTCGTCAAACAGGCCCAGAGCCGCCCCGCATAGAGGCTTGGAGGGATTCTCAGACGCTACCATGACGTTGATATCCTTCGCCAGTTCAAATACAGCCGCAATGGCATCCGCCGTATTCAAATCGTCATCCATGGCCGCAATAAACTGTTCCTTCCGCTTTTCCAGCCGCTCCATGGTCTCCCGATCAGCGGACCCCGCCTCGTCCGGCGCATTGCTCATAGCAAACTCCAGCCCGCTGCGGCAGTTGTACAGCCGATCCAAAGCGGCCTTGCCCTGCTGGATGATCTCGGCATTGTAGTTGATGGGGCTGCGATATGACGAGGAAATCAGGAAATACCGGATGGGTTCATAACCATACTGTTCCGCCACATCCCGCACTGTGAAAAAGTTATTCAGCGACTTGGACATCTTTTTATTGTCAACATTGATATAACCATTGTGCATCCAGTACCGGGCAAAAGGAACCCCGTTACAGCATTCGCTTTGGGCAATCTCATTCTCGTGGTGAGGGAAAATCAGGTCCTGCCCGCCGCAGTGAAGATCAATGGTTTCGCCCAGGTACCGGCGGGCCATGGCGGAACATTCGATATGCCATCCGGGACGGCCGTCGCTCCAGGGGGACGGCCAGGATGGCTCTCCAGGCTTAGCCGCCTTCCACAGGGCGAAATCCAGGGGATCCTCTTTTTCCTCCCCCACGCTGATCCGGGCGCCAGACTCCAGATCATCAATGGGCTGGTGTGAAAGCTTACCGTATTCCGCATCCTTCCGTGTACGGAAATATACATCCCCGTTGGCGGCCCGATAGGCATAGCCCTTTTCCATCAGCCCCGAAATGATGGCAATGATCTCATCCATATTCTCGGTAGCCTTGGGGTGAACCGTTGCTTCCTTCACGCCCAGTCCCTTGGCGTCCTTCCAGAATTCCTGTATATACCGTTGGGAAATCACGTCATAGGTGACCCCTTCCTCATTGGCCCGGCGGATGATCTTATCATCAATGTCGGTAAAATTCTGGACAAACCGGACCTCCAGCCCACGCCATTCCAGGTAACGCCGCAGCACATCAAACACACACAGCGGCCGGGCGTTGCCGATGTGGATATAATTATACACCGTCGGGCCACAGGCGTAAATCCGGGCTATCCCCGGCTGGGCCGGCACAAATTCCTCTTTGGTACGGGTCATGGTGTTATAGATTTTCATTGATATTGGCCATCCTTTCCTGCTTTACCTGATATCATACGCCATCCTGGCTGGTATACCGTCCTTCATCCCTGCCCGTTGGGATCCAACTCCTTCAGGCGGGACTCCAGCACATCAATCTTGTGTTCCAACCGGCACAGTTCCTGAGCCACCGGGTCCGGGATATGGACCTGATCCAGATCCACAATCTTCGCCCCATTGCGTCGTACCACACGGGCCGGCACCCCTACCGCGGTAGAATTATCCGGGATATTATCCAACACCACCGCACCGGCCGCTACCCGTACATTGTCGCCAATCCGAATAGGCCCCAGTACCTTCGCCCCTGCCCCTACCATCACATGATTTCCAAGAGTCGGGTGACGCTTGCCTTTATCCTTTCCCGTCCCTCCTAAGGTTACTCCCTGATAAATGGTGCAGTCATCGCCGATTACCGTGGTTTCGCCAATCACCACCCCGGTACCGTGGTCGATAAACAGGCGGCGCCCGATCTGGGCGGCGGGATGGATCTCAATATTCGTGTGGCGTACACACCGCTGGGATATCCACCGGGCAAGAAATTTCAAATGGTGCCGGTAACACCAGTTGGCCTTGCGGTGGGAACGCACCGCTTTATAGCCATTATACAGCAGCATAACCTCCAGGGATGACCGGGCTGCCGGATCCCGCTCCCGGATAACCGCGATGTCTTCTTTCATGCGATCAAACATGAAAACAGCCTCCTTCTTTTATCATGAACCAAATCAGCCGGAAAATCAACCTTTTTCTTTTTCGGGGACGCCGAACCAACATGAGCGATCACCCTCCGGAATGTGCCGCCGACCGGGAAACTGACAAAAACACCTCCGCAGTTCCCGGGATATACCGGAAGCTACGGAGGTGTTTGTCACACGGTTCCACTCCTGATTTCACTCACCGAGACCGGCACTGTCCTTTCCTTCCAGTCTCGAACCGGGTAACGGCGGCAGCCGTCCGGGCATTTCCTCCCGGATTCCCATGCGCCCCACAATGGAGGAACGCCCAATGCCGGAACGCAATTTCCCCGGTTTTTCCGTCAAAAACGCTTGCAGCCTCTGGCGTTTTCTCTCTGCCGGCGGACATCTGTCGAGTACTTCTTCCGGTCTGGGAATCTTTCCTATATGACCATTATAGTAAATATCGCAAAAAAATCCACTACTTTTTTTCATCGGTCAGATGGCGGCGGTTCCGCCACACATACTGGAACCCTGAAATCACTGTCAGCACCACCGAAACCCATATCAAAGCCCGGCCTACAGTCAAAGGCACCGAGAAAACGGAATCCTGCAGAGCACTTCCCGCCAGCAGACCGGTCTGCCAGGTGGAAAATTCCAGCGCCGCAATCATGAAAATAATCGCCGCAAACTGAGCCACTGTTTTGGCCTTGCCCCACAGATTAGCGGCAATGACATTCCCATCCTTGGCGGCAACCAGACGCACCGAAGTGACCATAAATTCCCGGCTGAGGATAATCATCACAGCCCAGACATCCAGGTGGCCGGAAGCCAAAAAGCCAAGAAAGGCAGCAGTAGTCAGCATTTTATCCGCTAAGGGATCCAAAAATTTCCCCAGGTTGGTGACCAGGCCCTGTTTTCTGGCGATTTTCCCGTCGAAAAGATCAGTCAGGGCCGCTGCGCCAAAAACCAGGCCTGCCGTCACATAATGGAATGGAAATTCCAGCATCAGCAGCAACAGGAAAAGCGGTGCCAGCACAATACGCACCAGTGTCAATTTATTGGGAAGATTCATTTCGGGAAGACACACCTTTCCGCCGCGGCACCAGTCCTGGACACGGGCCAGTGTCGGTATTGTCGTAACACAAAGCCGCGATACGCTTGCAGGATCAGGCTCTTTCTCCAATCAGGTCCCAATCCATGACATCGGTAATTTTTACCTTGATCAGATCTCCCGGCTGTACCCGCGTTTTGGTGGTGAAGAACACTTTGCAGTCGATATCCGGCGCGTCCGCGGCCGAACGGCCGAACCAGTACTCCGCATAGCGGTCGAAGCTCTCCACCAGCACCTCCACCGTCTGCCCTACACGGGATTGATTGTACGAGTCGCTGATATGGGCCTGGGCCTCCATCACAATATCCCGCCGCCGGTTTTTTACCTTTTCAGGCACCTGATCCGGCAGGGTAGACGCCACTGTTCCCTCCTCCGGGGAAAAGGCGAAACAGCCCAGCCGCTCAAACCGGATTTCCTTGATGAACTCACACAGAGCGGCAAAATCCTCCTCATCCTCCCCGGGAAACCCGGTCATCACGGTGGTACGCAGCACAATGCCAGGTACTTTCTCCCGGATATGCCGGAACAGCCGGGTCAGGCTCTCCCGATCACCCGGGCGGTTCATAGCCGCCAGCACCTTGCCGCTGGCGTGCTGGATGGGAATATCCAAATAGTTGACGACCTTATCCTGACGGGCTATCACATCCAGCAATTCTTCCGTGATATGCTCCGGATAGCAGTACAGCAGCCGGATCCAATGCAGTCCCTCTATTTCACACAACCGGTCCAGCAGTTGGGGCAGCAGGGATTTCCCTTGAAAATCGGTGCCATACAGGGTAGTATCCTGGGCCACCAGAATCAGTTCCTTGACGCCCCGGGCAGCCAGGTCCTCGGCCTCCGCTACCACGCTGTCCATGGTCCGGCTGCGCATGCCTCCCCGGATCAGCGGTATGGCACAATACGTACAGCAGTTATTGCAGCCATCGCCTATCCGCAGATAGGCAAAAAAATCGGGTGTCGTCAGCAGCCGGTCCCCATCCAGCTTCCAGCAGCTTCTGTCCGGGAAAGACACCACCTTCTGACCGCCTGTCACCTGGCGAACAGCCTCCGCAATGTCCCCATTGGCACCCAGGCCCAGAACCCCATCACATTCCGGCAGTTCCTGAACCAGTTCATCCTGATACCGCTGGGCCAGACAGCCGGTAACAATGATCTTTTTGATCTGCCCTTCCTTCTTCAGCTGGGCGAATTCCAGTATATTGTCAATGGATTCCTTTTTCGCGTCCTCAATAAAGCCGCAGGTGTTGACGATCACCACATCCGCCAGGCCGCTTTCAGCAGTGATCTGGAATCCTGCCGCTTTCAGCTTGGCCAGCATCAATTCCGCGTCCATCTGGTTTTTGGGACACCCCAGGGATACCATTCCCACTTTCACAGCCATCTGTTTTACCAAGCCCTTCTTTCCAGCCGCGTGTTTATTCCGCAAGATCATCCTGCAGTTCCAGATCCATAGCCCGGAAGGCGCGGCGGATATCCTCATACCCAAAGCCATAACGGGCCATAGCGGCCGCTGTCTTACGGCGTTCCTCGGGGGTATGAAGCTTATTATAATATTTTTTCCTCAGCAATTCAAGTGCCAGCTGTTCATCAGAGTCCGGAAGTATCTCCACCGCTTCCCTGGCGGTATCCCGGTCAATCCCTTTCATTTGCAGCTGCTGCAGGATCCGCCGCTTGGGAAACAGCCGTCTTTGGCAGTCCTGGGCCAACCGCCGGGCGTATGCCTCATCATTGACCAGCCCTAATTCCTCCATACGGCCGGCGGTTTCTGCCGCCGCCTTCTCCCGCCCGGGCTGGATCCGCCCTTTTTCCCGCATCAGCTTCTCCTCCAGCCCTTTCCGGGAGTAATCCCGCTGGGACAGAAGATACAGGGCCTTTTCCCGAACCCGGTTCCGGCACGACTCTTCCAGCAGCTGATCCATTTCCTGCTCTGACAGGGATGACCCTACCCGATACGGTGACTCCTCCCATGTCCGCCGATCCACCTTCACCTGCTCCTCGCCGTCCAATTCCAGCTCTACCAGTTGCCCTCGGCGGATATGCGCCTGTGTTACCCTCTTCATATTGGGTCTTCCTTCCCCTGCGTTTTCAGTATTTGTCTCTTCTCCATCTCCGTCAGAACTAAGGAAACGGTGTGATCCAGCATACCACCGCCCTCTTCACCGCCTCCATAATCAAAAACCCCGCCGTTTAAAAGTTTCTTTGGCAGCTAAGGAAAATTCACACAAATCCGTCCGGTACCTGCCCAGCTAGCCAGCACTATGGGCAATCGTCCCGGCCAATCGTATTTTTCCCGACTGTCTCCGCCTTCACCGCGCAACGTTCCGCCAAGCCCAAAGCAAAAGTCCGGCAAAGAGTGTGCTCCTTGCCGGGCTCCTGTTCATTCATCCACCACAATATCAATCTTGGTCTTGGCACTTCCCGCGGTATATTTCGCGGCTGCCTCTAAGGGAATTTCAACCGGACCCTGTTCCTGCATGGGGGCGGCCTTTTGCCGCTCCTCATTCTGCTTCTGCAAGCCCTGGCGCACCAAAGCGGCGATCTCTTCCATCAGTTCCGGATTGGACGTCAGCAGTTCCTTGGTCTTATCCCTTCCCTGGCCCAGCCGGTTGTCCTTATAGGAAAACCAGGAGCCGGATTTCTGCACAATATCCATTTTGACTGCCAGATCCAGCAGTTCCCCTTCCCGGGAAATCCCCTTGCCGTATATGACATCAAATTCCGCTTCTTTAAATGGGGGGGCTACCTTGTTTTTCACCACCCGCACCCGGGTATGGGAACCGATGGCCTCGGAACCGTTTTTCAGGGTTTCCGTACGGCGGACATCCAGACGCACCGAGGCGTAATATTTCAGGGCATTACCTCCCGCTGTAACCTCCGGATTCCCATAGACCACGCCCACTTTCAGGCGCAGCTGATTGATAAAAATAGCGATACAGTTGGATTTTCCCACCGCGCCGGCCAGTTTCCGCATGGCCTGGGACATCAGGCGGGCCTGAAGGCCCACATGGCTGTCCCCCATGTCCCCTTCGATCTCAGCCCGGGGAACCAGGGCTGCCACCGAGTCCACTACCAACATATCGATAGCTCCCGAACGAATCAGGGCTTCCGCAATTTCCAGCGCTTGTTCGCCGGTATCGGGCTGGGATACCAGCAGGGAATCCACATCCACCCCAAGGGCACGGGCATACACGGGATCCAGGGCATGCTCCACATCGATGAAAGCCGCCTCGCCGCCCAGTTTCTGGGCTTCAGCCACAGCGTGAAGGGCCAGGGTAGTTTTACCGGAAGCCTCCGGCCCGTAGATCTCCACAATCCGGCCCCGCGGCAGTCCGCCAATGCCCAAAGCGGCATCCAACGTCATGGAGCCGGTAGGAATGCAGTCTACATTCATCCCCACATTTTCTCCCAGACGCATAACCGCGCCCTTGCCGAAATTTTTCTCGATCTGGGCCAATGCCGCTTCCAGAGCCTTATGTTTGTTGTCCTGTACGGCGTCTTTAGCGCCTTTCTTTTTATCGTCGGCCATGTTTTTTCCCATCCTTCCGCTGCCGGGCAGGCTTAAAAACCCGCCTCAATACAAACCATGTTTGTATTATACCGGATTTCCCCTTCGAAATCAAGGGATTCAGCCAAAAATTCGCACATATGTTCGTATTTTGTTTTTCCGCTTCCCATTCTCCTTATTTCAGGCTTTTTCCAGGCCTCCCGCGCCCACCGCTGAACAATTTCCACCTTTCTGCCTTCTCCTTGTCTCCCTATGCTTGCGCTTCCCTTATCGGTCTGGTATACTCTCCTTAAATAAACACACAGGAGGGATCCTTTTGGCGGATTGTATGCTGGTGTCCCTATCTCTGGAACAGGCAACCGATATCCTGAACAACGCCATTATTAACGGCAGTATGACCGGTGAATGTGTCGATTCCTATGACCTGGCTGCTCCTGGGAACACCCGTTGCCGGGTGCTGGTATATGAAAAGCATTACTACCGGGCCGGCAACCGTCTGACCCTAACCGTCACCCTGGACAATTTTACCGGTCCTACCCGGATCTGCTGTGTCGGGGGCGGCGGCGGAGAAGGTTTCTTTTCTTTTGATTGGGGGGCGGCGGACAGTTTTGCCCAATCGGCTATCAAGGCCCTGCGGCCTTACCAAATCGCAACTCCCTAAAAAACGCCCCGGGTAAATTTCCCATGGCCTCCTCTTTCGGAGGGCACTGCGGCATCTCCCAATTGCCCGCAAGCCGGACACGCCAAGTTTTCGCCCGCCTTTTTCAAAAGACGACGCCCGGGAGCGCCCACAGGGCGGGAGACAGCGAGCCGGGGTTGACGCCGCGTTCAAAACCGTCAGCCGCGCTTGCGGCGCAGGTTGGTTTTGGCAACCGCAAGGGGAGGTGGGGACTGGGGCCCTTTTAGATTCCCTATAAAAGTCAGAATTCCCGCCGTCCTTGAAACCGGACGGCGGGAATTCTTCGTTATCCACATATTTTGCTGACGGTTTGTCCCTATCCCGTCAGCCGCTTGCGCATCTCCTGCAATATAACCCTTTCCCGACGGGAAACCTGTACCTGGGTCATCCCCAGCTTTTCCGCCGTAACCTGTTGGGTATGGCGGTTGAGATACCGCAGGACAATTAAGGCCCGATCCCGCGGATCCAACTCCCCTAATACCTGCTGCAATGCCAGATGATCGGTGATGGCTTCTTCCGGCGGCGATACCGGCACGTCAATCTCCTCCCCGTCATCCTCCTCTCCGGAGCGGGTCAGGGACAGGGCTGGCAAGGATGCTCCTAACGCTTCCACTGCCTGCTCTCTCTCTACCCCCAGCAGATCAGCCAGCTCCCCAACAGTGGGTTCCCGCCCTTCCCGGGCGGCGAAAGCATCCCGCTCCCGGGCCGCCCGTATAGACAGCTCCTTCAGGGACCGGCTCACCTTCACCGTCCCTCCGTCCCGGAACAATCGGCGGATTTCCCCCAGGATTACCGGCACCGCATAGGTGGAAAATTTCAGTCCCCTTTCCTCCTCAAAACCATCGGCCGCCTTTACCAGCCCCATACATCCCGCTTGAAACAGGTCATCATATTCCACTCCCCGGCTCATAAAACGCCGGGCGCAGGAATGCACCAGCCCTATATTATCACAAATTCGCTGTTCCCGGTCTATCAAGACAGCTTCGCCTGCCGTTCACGGAGCACTATGTATTTTTCCATGGTTACCACCGTGCCCTTTCCCTTTTTGGAGGAAACCTTCAGCTTGTCCGTAAAGCTTTCCATCACCGAGAAGCCCAGCCCCGAACGGTCGTCACCTCCTGTGGTAAACAGAGGCTCCATGGCTTGCTTTACGTCCTCGATGCCACAGCCCTTGTCCCGGATTTTGATAACCGTCCTCCCGTTCTCAAACAGCCGCATCTGCAGGGTAATATCCCCAATCGTATCCCGGTAAGCGTGAACGATACAGTTGGTTACCGCCTCCGATACGGCGGTGCGAAGATCCGCCAGCTCGTCCACCGCCGGATCCAGCTGGGAAAGAAACGCCGCTACCGCCGCCCGGGCAAAACCTTCGTTAGCCGACCGGCTGGGAAAAGTCAGTTTCATTTCATTGATGGGTTTCACGAGTCTGTTCCTCCTTTTTTGAACCGGATGCGCCGGCGCTTTCACTGCTGGGTTCTCCCTGCCCGGGCGGAGCCAGCACCTGAAGCTTGTCCAGCCCTGCCAGACGCATGACCTTCTGAATCCGTTCCGACGCACCGGTAACCGTCAGCTTTCCTCCTGTCAGGCGCATCAACCGGTACCGCCCCATCACCAGGCCGATCCCGGAACTGTCCATAAAGGTTACCCCTTCAAAATCCAATCTGAGTTCCTTGGCTCCCGTCCGGTCAACCGCTCCGTCTATCTGCTCCCGCAAAGACCGGGCCGCGTGATGGTCCAGCTCCCCCGACAGCCAGACGGTTACGCCAGCCGGTGAGGCGTCCATTCGAATCACCATTGCTTTTTCACTCTCCTTATGTATCCCTTTGCTGACGGCATCCGCGTACCATCCCCGGAAGCCGGGGCCGTTGCCGCTGGGCTTTTCCATTGACCGCCTTTTCCCTCAAAACCATCAATCAAAAAAGGACAAGTCCCCGTCATGTTTCCATGATAAGGGCTTGTCCTTTTTTATGCATGAGAATTCCGCTGTCGAATTCCGGGATTGGTTCAGTTATTTTGCCGGATATCGGCGAGTTTGATCAAACGGGGCCGAAGAACGGATGAAACATAGAATGACCCCGCTATGAGCAATGGCCCCCCTGCCGCTTTTTGAAGCGCCCGGTCCAGAGCCGCCGTCATATCCTCAACCGCCTCCACATCGGGGCATCCGGGGCGTAACAGCTCCGCCAGGCCCGCTGCCGGCAGCGCCCGGGGATTAGCAGGGGTGCAGCATACGATATGGGCGCACAGCGGTGCCAGCAGGGCCGCACAGCCTGCGGCATCCTTATCCGCCAGCATCCCCATCACCATGGTCAACGGCATCCTGTCCTCTCTCCGGAACCCCAGCAAAGTATCTTTCAGAGCGCCGATCCCCTGCAGATTATGGGCCGCGTCCAGCATCAGCAGAGGGCTCCGGCACAGGATTTCCTGACGGCAAGGCATCCGTACCTGGGCCAGGCTTTCCACCGCCCGATCCCGCTGGAAAGGGATCCCCTTTTCTTCCAATAATCTGAGTGTTTCCAGGGCGGTCAGGGCGTTATCCCTCTGGAAGGCCCCAGTCAGGGCCAAGTCCACCGGCACCCCTTCCCAGGAAAAACGAAGTTTTCCCTGCCCCTCTTCCAGCAGGGGCGCGGCGGCACGGTTGGGCATCCGTACCGTCAGGCCTAAACCCGCCGCTTCCTCCAGGATAATCCCTAGTGCCTCGGGAGTCTGTCCCGGACTCGCTACCACGCCGCAGCCCCGTTTCAGGATCCCGCACTTATTCCGGGCGATCTCCTCCACTGTAGATCCCAGTAAATTCTGATGATCCGGGCTGATGGGCGTAAATACCGCCGCCAGGGGAGCCGTGAATACGTTGGTAGCGTCATCACGGCCTCCCAAGCCGCATTCCACAATACACAAACCGGTTTTTTCCCGGGCGAACCACAGCAATGCCAAGGCGGTTGTCAGTTCGAATTCCGACAACCCTCCGCATCCCCCCATTTCCGGAGCATAAGACAGCAGTTCTTCCGTTAAGCGGGCAAAGGTTTCTTCCGGTATGGGTTTTCCGTCCACCGTCATGGTATCCCGTATCCCCGTTACCGCCGGGGAGGTGTATAGTCCGGTACAAACCCCTGAGGCGCTGGCCATAGCCTGGATCATCTTTGCGGTGGAACCTTTGCCGTTGGTACCCGCCACGTGTACCACACGCAGCGTATCCTGAGGATTTCCCAGCAGGCTTAATATGCGCCGCATCCGGGCCAGGCCCATTTTCATTCCTCCGGGTTTCAGGGCGTCTATAGCCTCCAAAGCCTGTATATAAGTCATCATAGCTATTCATTCCTTTTCCATACGCCGACACACAGCAAATCGGATTTTAGCTCAGGGTACTCTGGGCAGTGGCCTCTTGGGACAGGCCGGTATCTGTCCGGGCCGTGGGCCCGATGCCCCAGGTGATCCTTTTCCCCATTTTTCGGTAAAAGTATAACACACTCCTATAGGGATAGCAATTCCGCACTGGTTATCCCTTTCTACAAACCGCCGTACACGCCCGGCAATATAAAAAGCGGCCCCTTTTGGGGCCGCTTCAACTAGCCGGTGAGCTGAAAGTCGCGGAACAAACAGACACATGCCGAATTGGGGGATGGAAAAGGATTTCGCCCTCTGCGGAAGGCGACGGGGGCTTTGCCCCCCTTCCCTTGCGGTGCCCAAAACCGCCCCGCGCCGCTCCCGCGGCTGCCGGTTTGAACGCAGTACCAACCCCGGCTCGCTGTTTCCCGCCCTGCGGGCGCTCCCAGGCGTTGCCTTTTGAAAAAGGCGGGTGAAAACTTCCTGTGGGATATGGGAAACGGCACTTGAAAAGGAATATAGATACCTATTCATTGTCCGACACGGTCGGCTCCGCTTCCACTGCGGCTCCATCCTCTTCCGATCCAAACCATTCCCTAAACTGGTGGGTCATCCCTTCCCATAGCTCCACCAATTTAAAGCGGACTTCATACTTCTCCGGCTGGGTCACAATCTCCACTTGTTCCTGATCCAGCACATCCTCCAACCCTTTATGCTCCCCGGCGGCAGCCACACAAATAGGCGGGAACACCACACACCACCAGTTTTTGCCTTCCCCTTCCCCAATAGTAATCCGTACCGCGTCATACATCCCGGCGGGAAGAGTACCGCTGTCATACACCCGTGTGGTGAAATACATATGGGTTAAATAGGCATCTACCTCATAATCATATCCTTGGTCAATCACCGTCTGCTGGGCAACTGCCTCAATCTCCGGCAACCTGTCCCGGGCAATCTCCAGAGCGTCAGACACATTGTCCGCGGAGTCAAACAGCCCTGCCGCCGCCTGTGTCACCGCGTCCCTTACCAGAAGCTTCAGAGCCTGATCCTCCTCGCTGTCCGAATTGGCCAGCACATGCAGGCGTAATACCTTATCCCGGATCTCTCCGCAGTCCCGGGCAAACCCCCAGGTAAAACCGCACATGGACAGAATCACAGTCAATACCAGTCCCATTGCCAGGGCCTTGACGCTTCTTTTCATAAATAATCCCGCCTTTCCGGAAGGAGCGGCATCTCAGCCGCTGCCTGATACCTCCAGTATGGGCGGGAAAAAACAGCTTATTCAACAAACGGTAAAAATTTCCTGCTATCCGCTAACGCAGATATATCCTACAACTCCCCGGCATCGTTCTCTGACAGTTCCCGTGGACCATGGGGGCATGGACGGCAGCAAAAAACCGTTTCATACTCCCGTTTCAGAGCCGCCGCGCAGCGCCGAGCCTCTGTCTCCTCTGAAAACAGGCCGAACACGGCGGATCCGCTGCCCGTCATACAGCATCCCAGAGTGGCATGCTCCCGCATGATCCGGCGGATACAGGCGATTTCCGGCAGGGCCAGGGCCTCTTCGAAAACATTGCATAGTTCCCGGGACACGGTATCCAGTTCCCCGGCGCACAGGGCATCTTCCACCACCGAGGTATGGGGGCGGCGGCGCAGGACCGCCCGGTCAATCCGCCGGTATGCCTCCGGTGTGGAAACCCCGCAGTCCGGCTTGGCTATCACCACAAAGCAGTCCGGCAGGGAGGGCAGCGGCGTAAGGATGGTACCGGTTCCTTCCGCGAACGCGGCTCCGCCCATGACGCAGAAGGGGACATCCGCCCCCACCTTCGCGCCGACAGAGCACAGTTCCTCTTGGGTCAGCCGGGCATCCGTCAGCCGGTTGAGCGCCCACAAAGTGCCAGCCGCGTCCGCACTGCCCCCCGCCATCCCCGCCTGTACGGGGATCCTCTTATGCAGGGTGATCAATATCCCGGGATTTTCTATTCCTTGATCCTCAACCGCCTTGAAAAAGGCCTCTGCCGCTTTGTAGGCGGTGTTTGAGGGGCCGTCAGGTATGCCTTCCTCCCCTGTCTGCAGCACGATATCGCCCGGTTTCCCATGCTGCCGCACGGTAACCTGGTCGCATAAACTTACCGCCTGCATCACCGTCTCAATCAGATGGTAGCCGTCCTCCCGGCGTCCGGTGACATCCAGGGTAAGATTGATTTTTGCCGGTGCCTCCACTGTTACAGTCATGGATTTCTCCCTTTCCCTTCCGCCGCTGCCCTCAGCCACGGTACGCCGTTCTCCCGAAACAGATGGTAACCGCCCTATACCCCTCCCCGGTCGGCGGAATGGGCCGCGATGAATTCCCGCAGTCGCTTCATGGCCTCCGTAATATGCTTAAGAGAATAGCAATACGAAATACGCACAAATCCTTCCCCGCAATCCCCGAAAGCCGTACCCGGAACGACTGCCACGTGCTTTTCCTCCAGCAGCTTCCTGCAGAAGGTTTCGGAATCCATACCGGTAACCGCTACCGACGGGAACACATAAAACGCTCCCTCCGGCTCAAAACACGTCATCCCCATCTTGTTCAGCTCATCCACAATGAACCGGCGGCGAAGGTCATACTGCCCCCGCATTTCCAGCACATCATCATCCCCGTGCTCCATGGCCTCAATGGCTGCGTACTGGGAGGTAATCGGGGCGCACATCAGGGCAAACTGATGCAGCTTAGTCATCATACACATCAGCGGTTCCGGCGCACAGGTATATCCCATCCGCCAGCCCGTCATGGCAAAGGATTTGGAAAAGCCGTTGACCAGCACCGTACGCTCCCTCATCCCCGGCAGAGAGGTAATGCTGACATGGGGCTGGCCCCCGTACGTTAGGTCGGCGTAGATTTCATCCGACAGCACAAAAATGTCTGTGCCTTCCAGCACCTGGGCAATCGTCTCCAGATGGCGGCGGCGCATAATACCGCCTGTCGGGTTGTTGGGATAGGGCAAAACCAGCAGTTTGGTCTTGTCCGTAATCGCCGCCCGCAGGGCCTCCGGTGTCAGACGGAAGGCATCCTCCGCTTTGGTAACGATGGGAACCGGAACTCCTCCCGCCATCTGGGCCAGGGGTTCATAGCATACAAAACTGGGCTGGGGGATCAATACCTCGTCCCCAGGATTTACCAGGGACCGCATACACAGGTCAATAGCCTCGCTTCCCCCCACCGTAACCAGGATCTCATGTTTGGGATCATATTCCACCCCAATCCTTCTCTTCACATACCCGGCAATCGCTTCCCGCAGCCGCAGCAGACCGGCATTGGGACCGTAAACCGTCTTCCGGGTCTCCAGGGTGGTAATGCCCTCCTGCCGGATATGCCAAGGCGTACTGAAATCCGGCTCCCCAACCGAGAGGGAAATCACGTCTTCCATCTCGCTGGCGATATCGAAAAAGCGGCGGATGCCCGAGGGCTTCAGCTGCCGCAAAGTCTGATTCATCAAACCATCGTAATTCATGGGCTTACTGGATTCCCCTCTCGTCCTTCTCTTCTCCCAGGAACATGACCCCTCTATCCTTATATTTGCGCAGCACAAAATGGGTAGCGGTCGAAATCACGGAATCCAGGGTTGACAGCCGTTTCGCCACAAACATGGCTACATCTTTGAAGGTACGGCCATTGACAAAGACTGCCAGGTCATAGCCGCCAGACATCAGATAGATGCTTTCCACCTCTTCAAAGCGCATAATCGTTTCCGCAATGCCTTCAAATCCCAGATCCCGCTTGGGGGTCACCCGAAGCTCAATAATCGCGGTAACGTATTCCCGATCGGTCCGGTCCCAGTCGATGAGGGCCTTATAGGCACGGATAACGCCGCTGCGTTCCAGTTCGGCAATTTGAGCCGCCACATCAGCCTCCGATGTGTCCAGCATAACGGCCAGCTGGGCGTTGGTCAGCCGGGCGTTGGTGTCCAGCAGTTTGAGCAGCTTATCCATAATCTTCCGTCCTTTCTTTGGGAGCGGTCATACGCTCCCGTCAAATGTCCTTTCAGTATACACGATCCCGCAAAAAAGCACAAGGCCTTTATACCAGCCGTACCCGTTCAGGTTTCCCTTCAAAATACAGGCAGCAGTACCGGAATCCGGCTTCTATCGCCAGACTGGCCGCGGTTTCCAGGCCTGCTCCCACGTCCTCTGGCCGGTGGGCGTCGGAGCCCAGGGTAATGTTCTCCCCTCCCAGCTCCCGGAACCGCCGGATCAGCGTCAGATCCGGTGAGGTCATCCCGATAGGTCCACGAAGCCCGGAGGTATTGATCTCCAGAGCCAGGCCCTTACCCGCCATCAGGGTAAAAATCTCATCAATAACCTCCTGCCAGGGAGTTAACGTTTCCGGCCGCCGCTCCGGGGGCATGTACCGCAGCGGATAAGTCAGATGGGCTAACGAATGGAACCCACCCCACCGAACCAGTTCCAGTACCCCTTGGAAATAGGCGTCCAGTACGGAGGGAATATCCGCTTTGCTGTAATCATAAAAGTAGAAATCCTGGCCGTCCCCCAAGCTGTGCATAGATCCCAAAATAAAATCATAGGGATGAGTGCTGAGCAGGCGGCGGGTCTCCTCCATATTGTATATCGGCTCGCCCAGCTCCACCCCGGCGGCAATCCGCAGCTTTCCCTGAAAACGTTGCTGAGCCTCTACAGCCTTCCGGTAAGACCGGGCACTCAGCCGGTCATACCCGTCGTCGAGAAAACTCACCATCTCCACATGGTCGGTAATCGCCAGGGCTGTCAGGCCTCTGTCAACGGCGGCCCGGCACATGGCCTCCACAGGCGCCTGGGAATCCGGCGAAGAATCGGTATGAGTATGAAAATCCGCGGTAACGGGATACGCCATAGCACAGCCTCCTGTCTTCAACTTTTGCGGCGACTGGTGAAATCCACCAGCTTCTGTTTAGTATACCATACTTTTTTCGTCAGGTAAATTTTCTTTGGCCAATTTCCTTTTAAGGGAAAATGTGTTACAATAAGCCCAACCCTTTGGGTTAAGGGGTGTTTTGGAGGGTTCCCGCTCCTTTTCAGCCCCGCGGTGTTCTATCCCTATATCAGAAAGGAGTCCCGCTATGGTCAAAATGCGTTCTGCAACCGCCGCTGTGATTCTTGTTCTGGCGGTCTTTTCCTTTCTGTTGGCGGCAGGCTGTCGTACAGGTTCTTCCTCTGTATGGGACATTCCTTCAGATGCAACCTCTGTTTCTTCCCTTTCCCATGCCGAAAGCCAACCCTCTTATCCCAGCGAAACGGGTAACACTACCTTTAACGAATGCGTTTTTAACGAATCGGTCGCCCAGCCCTCCTCCACTTCCGAAAAACATCACCCTACTGAATCCAACAGCCCTTCCGCAACCCAAAACTCTCATGTTCCCGCTTCCTCCACACCTACTGCCGGCACTACGGATTCTTCCATTCCCACTCTTCCTGAGGAGGAACCTGTCTTATCTGACCTGGAGCCCCTGGGCAGGGAGGAATATTACGGCCGGCAGCTTCTGGCCGCCATGAGCCGATCCGAAAACCTTCTGGCTGCCTATGACCGGATTGCCTACGGTATTGAGCGGGGGGATTCCCGTATTTCCTTGGACGACCCCCGGTTGCCTCTGTCGGTGGCGGACCTGGAACTGGTGGTGGAATATTACCGACGGGATTATCCCCAGCATTTTTGGTACACAGGCTCCTATTCCTATCGGTACAGCGGTTCCAGCGTCCTGTCTATAGATCCGGATTACACGCTGACCGGTTCCCAGCTGGAACAGGCCCGGGAAAATTGGCAAGCCGCGGTGGAACAAGCAGTCTCCACTCTGTCCAATGCCCGCAGCGAATATGACCGGGAAAAACTGCTCCATGACTGGCTGGCCGGCCGATGCTCCTACGTGGACGGAACCAACGCCCATAACGCCTACGGAGCCTTGGTAGAAGGCCAGGCGGTATGCGAGGGCTATGCCCGCGCCTTCCAATATCTCCTGTATCAGGCGGGAATCCAGTCCCTGTATGTCACCGGCTCCAGCAGAAACCCTGATACGGGACTGGCAGAAAACCATGGGTGGAATATCGTCCGGATCGATGGAAAGTATTATCATGTTGACCTTACCTGGAACGATCAATCCAGCTGCTTGTTCTATGCTTACTTTAACCTGACAGACCGGCAAATTCAAGAGGACCATCAGCTGGATGAGTATAATTCCCCCCTGCCCTCCTGTTCCTCCGACGCCGCCAATTATTTTGTCCGCAACGGGTTGGTTATATCTGATCCCACGGTAGATCGGGTAGCCAGCCTGCTCCGCCAGGGAAACGGAACCGCCCGGATCTATACCACCGGCAGTACCGAGGAACTATGGAACTGGTTTCAGCAGAATATCCAAGCCATTGCCCAGCAGGTTGGGATAACCGGCCGCTACAGCTACAGCTGCTATACCCTTGGCCATGAGATTCTTTTGTCCATTGAATAATTTAATTTTAAGGAGTCGAAATATATGCGTGCAGTGATCACCGTTATCGGGAAAGATATGGTGGGCATCCTAGCCCGGGTATCTACTCGGTGCGCCGAACACCGGATCAATGTATTGGAGGTTACCCAATCCATCCTCCAGGATATGTTCGCCATGATCATGATGGTGGATATTTCGGGCAGCGACATCCCCTTTACCCAGTTCGCTGAAGAGCTATCCCGGGAAGGACAGGAAATGGGACTGTCCATCCATGCCATGCATGAGGATATCTTTAATTCCATGCATAAGATCTGATCCCTCCGATACTGACTACGAAAGGCTGATTTCATGCTTAACGCACACGATATACTGGAAACTATCACCATGATCCAGGAGGAAAACCTGGATGTGCGTACCATTACCATGGGAATCTCCCTACTGGACTGCTGCGACAGCGATATCGACCGTGCCTGCGCACGGATATATGATAAAATTACCCGCTTGGCTCAAAACCTGGTAGCCACCGGCGAGCAGATTGAGAAGGAATACGGGATTCCCATCATCAACAAAAGGATTTCCGTAACCCCCATTGCCATGATCCTGGCGGCCTGTGCGGACAAAGACGCGGTAAAGATGGCCAGAACCCTGGAAAAGGCCGCTCAGACTTGCGGGGTTAATTTCATCGGCGGCTTTTCCGCCCTGGTCCAGAAGGGCTTTTCAGCCGGGGACCGGGAACTGATTGCCAGCATCCCAGAAGCCCTGGCGGTCACCGACCATGTGTGCTCCTCCGTCAATATCGGTTCTACCAAGGCGGGTATCAATATGGACGCGGTAGCCATGATGGGGCCGGTCGTCCGGGAGGCCGCGGAACGCACCGCTGACCGGGACTGTATCGGCTGCGCCAAGCTGGTGGTCTTTTGTAACGCCCCGGAAGATAATCCCTTTATGGCCGGTGCCTTCCATGGGGCTGGGGAACCGGATTGCGTTATCAATGTCGGTGTATCCGGCCCGGGCGTGGTTCGGGCGGCTCTGGCTAAGGCCGGGGATTGTGATCTGACCGCTGTATCGGATCTGATCAAACGTACCGCTTTCAAGATCACACGCATGGGTCAGCTGGTCGCTCAGGAAGCCTCCAAACGGCTCCATGTACCTTTTGGTATCGTTGATTTGTCCTTGGCCCCCACCCCGGCGGTAGGGGATTCCGTAGCCCACATCCTTGAGGAAATGGGGTTGGAATGCTGCGGCGCCCATGGCACTACTGCCGCTCTGGCCCTGCTCAACGACGCGGTGAAAAAAGGCGGGGTTATGGCTTCTTCCCATGTGGGCGGCCTGTCCGGTGCCTTTATCCCGGTGACCGAGGACGCGGGGATGATTGACGCGGCCCGCTGCGGCTGTCTGCGTATCGAAAAATTGGAGGCCATGACCGCTGTTTGCTCGGTGGGTCTGGATATGATTAATATTCCCGGAGATACCCCCTCAGAGGTCATCTCCGCCATTATCGCCGACCAGGCGGCTATCGGTATGATTAACTCCAAAACAACCGCTGTACGGGTGATCCCCGCTATCGGCAAACAGGTGGGCGATGAATTGTCCTTCGGCGGACTGCTGGGCGGAGGCCCTGTAATGCCCCTGAACACCTGGTCCCCCGCTAAATTTATTGCCCGGGGCGGACGGATCCCTGCCCCTATCCAAAGCCTGAAAAACTAATCCCGCCCCCAGAGATTGAACTGCCCTCAATTATGCGGTATCACAAAAACACCCAGTGGATGGTGAAATGTAAAGTTTTAGGCGGAGAGGTGGTCTCCTGGTGCTGTTTTTGGAACAGATGCCCTTCGGAATAATGGGGTACTGGTCAAAATGTCTTCCTCGAAATGGGGTCGCGATTTGAATACTATGGCCTTTTGGACTCGCCGGAGCCTGTATGACAGACTCCGGCGCAATTTTTTCTCTGCGGAACGTGTCGGGGCGCTTCCCCCGGGCCCCGTCTCCCCTTGCAGCGCCAAAACAGCCATACGCCGCGCTCGCGGCTGACGGTTTTGACCCGGCGCCGCCCCCTGCTCCCTATTTTCCGCCCTGCGGACGTTTCCAGGCGTTGCCTTTTGTAAAAGGCGAACGCAAACTTTTCGTTTGGCTTATCTTGCGCAGTAACGCTTTCTACACTCGGTGCGGGAACGTTGATCAAAGGTTCCAGCTGATTGGGACTTCAGGGCTTTCTATAAAAGAACAGATAAACCTCTGCATAGATCCTGCCGAACTATATCATTTCCAACAGGAGTTGGATTTCTTTGGAAAACCCGCATTTTCATACAAAAGTATCGCAACAATCCACAATATATGGGGAGTTTTCATCCCGCACCGTACCTTTTATAGAAGCTATGCGAATATTCCAAATAATGGAAATTTTGTAGAAACATACATAAAAATGGCTATGGGTTTGGTTAGGGTTTCTATAAATTAAACATTGTTTTTTTGATAGGGCAGGTATATACTAGGAGCACAAGCGGAATACCAAAGCGTTCATATTGTGCTTTATCCTCCCGCTTGCTCTGTAGTTCTGCCCCTATTCTTCCCATGGAAAGGAAGAGGTACACATGGAAGAAATGATCAAACGCATCATCGACATGGATAAAAAAGCCCGGGAGATCACCGATGCCGCTCAAGAGGAAAAACTCCGTTCCGAGCAGGAGATCGCTCAGCGGGCCACTCAGCTGCGGGAAGAATATCTGAATCGGGCACGGCGCCGTATCCAGATCAACGCCGAAACCGAAAAGGCGCTGGCTGAGCAGAAGTGGGAACGACGCAAACAGAAATACGCCCGGCAGAAGGCCGATTTGGAAAAAACATATGAGGCTAAACATCAGGAATGGGTTAACCAAATCGTGAAAAATATTCTGGAAGGGTAACCTCTTTCAAACGGCAGCCCCCATCTGCCGGCCTCTTTCCAGGGAGCCCGTCAACTGGCTTCCGTGATCCGGCAACCAGGCAGGCTTCCCCTGCCAAATCCGCAGAAAGGACATGGTACCGAAGATGTTTGCTTCTCCCTTTTCCGCCAACGTCATTCTGGCCAAGGCCCGGGCCATGTACGGCAACTGCCTGACTGCCCAGAATTACCTGGAACTGCTGGCCTGTCACAGCGTCAGTGAAGTAGCCGGTTACTTGAAAAACCGTACCGCTTACGCTTCTGTTCTCTCCGATATCAATGAATCTACTGTCCACCGGGGGCATTTGGAAAATCTGCTGCGCCGGAAACTGTATAACGACTATAATTCCCTGAGCCGGTATGATAAGACGGTGGGGATGCGTACCTCCGCCTATCTGGTCCAGCGGGAAGAAGTCGATCAGATTATGAGCTGCCTCCGGCTTCTCAGCGCCGGGAGAACAGAGGAATTCTTTTTCTCTATGCCCATGTTTATCAGCAGCCATACCGAATTGGACCTGATCCGTATGGGCCATTCCAAATCCTACGAGGAACTGCTGTCGGCTCTGGAGGGAACCCCATATAAAAAGATTCTGGAATTGTACCCTCCCGATGACGGGCATATACGCATTACGGAAATTGAAAACGCCTTGCATAGCCGGTTAACCAAAACCCTCCTGGGAATCGTTGACAGCACCAAAGGCAGGCTCCATGAAGAACTGGTCAGTCTCTGCGGCACCCAGATTGACGCCCAGAACGTTACCCGGATCTTACGGCTGAAAACCTATTTTCATGCCGATACCGATACCATTCGGGCTAATCTGCTGCCTTCCGGCCATACCATACCTCCTAAAATACTGGATCGGATGCTGGAAGCTTCCTCCGCCCAGGAAATTTTGTCCCTGTTTTATTCCACCCCCGCCGGACGGCTTCTCCCGGAAAGCCAACGCGCCCTGATCCATGACCTGCATCACCGGGTTCCCTATTTCAACGCCCGGCACCATATGCACTATTCCACCCACCCGATGGTTGTCCTGATCTCTTATATCATTATTACCGAGGTGGAGCTGGACGACATTATCAATATCATTGAGGGCATCCGCTACAATTTGTCTCCTGAGGAGATCAAACCCATGCTGGTACTCGTATGAATAAGGAGGTGAACTCTCTTGGCAGTTGCAAAGATGAAACTGGTCAGCATCATCGGCCATTTAAACAGCCTGGACAACGTCGTCCGGGTATGCGGACAAAGCGGTGTGTTCCAGCCGGATGATGCCATGACTTTCTTTTCCGATACCACCGGATTCTCCTCCATTAAAGAGGAAAACCCCTATAGTGATCCCTTGAGCCGCCTGGAATCCGCAGTGGTCCGCGTCGGCGGCAAGCTGAAGCTGACCGACCTGCCTGAGACCATGGGGCGGGAAGAACTAACCGCCTATGTGGACGGATTTGCCCAGAAAGCCGCGGACCTAACCCGCCGCCGCAGCGAATTATCCGCCCATCAGGAATCCCTGAGTAAGGATATTGAGCAGTTCCAGCATTTCAAAGGGCTGGACATTGATTTGGAAGATATCCTTCATTGCCAAACCATTAAAGTGCGTTTCGGCCGCCTGCCCAAAGAGAGCTTTGAAAAACTGCGCAGCTATAATGAAAACCCTTATGTGCTCTTTTTCCCCGGCGCCAGCGATACGGAATATTACTGGGGCGTCTACTTCGCCCCGCTGGAATACGCATCAGAGGTAGACCGTATCTTCTCCAGCCTGTATTTTGAGCGGCTGCGGATCCCCTCCGCGGAAGGCACTCCGGAAGAAATCGTCGCCCATCTGGAGGCGGAACAAACCGAAGCCATTGCCCAGGCCAATGCCCTTCAAAAAGAACTGTCCGATTTCTGGCAGTCGGAAGCGGCCCGCTGCTGCCAGGTATACAGCCGCCTCAAACAGCTGGACTATTACTTTGGCGTGCGCCGGTATGCTGCCCGCTACAATGACAAGTTCATCCTGGCCGGCTGGATCCCCGCTAACAAGGAAAAAGCCTTCTCTCAAGCGCTGGAATCCATCGATGCTATTGAATATTCCTTCCAAAGCCCGGACGCTGATACCCATCACACCCCGCCGGTTTCCCTGCGCAATCCCGGGCTGTTCAGGCCGTTTGAATTCTTCGTGGATATGTACGGCCTGCCCCGGTACAACGAAATTGATCCTACCGCCTTTGTGGCCATTACCTTCACCATCCTGTTCGGCATTATGTTCGGGGATCTGGGTCAGGGAATCCTGTTATCCATCGCCGGTTTCCTCATGTGGAAGCTGAAAAAAATGCCCATCGGCAAAATCCTGGTTCCCTGCGGCATCTCTTCCGCCGTATTCGGTATCGTGTTCGGTTCGGTCTTCGGCTTCGAGCATGTACTGGATCCCTTCTATCACGCGGTATTCGGCCTGGAGGAAAAACCCATTGAGGTCATGAATCCCTCTATGACCGTCAATATCATCCTGGGAGCTGTCTTTATCGGCTTGGCTCTCATCCTGATCGCCATGCTCCTGAACATTTATTCCAGCTTCCGGCGCCGGGACTATGAAAATGCCCTGTTCGGCCCCAACGGTATTGCCGGGTTTGTCTTCTTCGCCTCGCTGGTTACCGGTTTCGGCGGCCAGCTGATGTTCGGATGGCAGCTGCTGAACACCCCCTATGTGCTGTGCCTCATCGTACTGCCGATCCTCCTGATCTTCCTGCGTGAACCCCTGGGCAAGCTGGTGGCACGGGATCCTGACTGGAAACCGGAAAAATGGGGTGAATTCATCGTTCAGAACTTCTTCGAATTGTTCGAGATGATGCTCACCTACCTGTCCAACACCATGTCCTTCCTGCGGGTAGGCGCTTTCGTACTGGTTCACGCCGGTATGATGATGGCGGTCTTCGCCATCGCCGGACTATTCGGTCCCTTCGGTTACACCGTGGCGGTGATCATCGGCAACGCCTTGGTTATGGCCATGGAGGCCCTATTGGTTTCCATCCAAGTTATGCGTCTGGAATTTTATGAAATGTTCAGCCGCTATTACAACGGCGATGGTCGTGCCTTCCATCCCCTGTCCCTGGAAAATGGCCGGGATTAACCCCATTGGTTGAGATTTTATTATATAATCCATTATTTAGGAGGAATTTTCAATGACTGCTTTGTATTTTATCCTTCCCGTGATCCTGCTGGCGGCCTCGGTTGCCATTTCCACCCTGCTGGTCAAAAAAGGAAAAACGCCCCGCAAGGCCATGAAAGTACATTTTTTCTCCCTGGCCATGATCGCCGCGGTTTGCGTTATGCTCCCGCTGGGTGCTTCCGCCGCTGATACTGCCGCCAACGCTGAAAACGGCGGAGCGGACGCCAGCGCTGTCACCACTGAAACGGAATCCAGCGGCATGGCCGATGGACTGAAGTATATTGGCGCCGCCTTGGCCGTGGGCCTGGCCGGCATCGGCTGCGGCATCGCCGTAGCCGCTGGCGCTCCTGCCGCTATCGGCGCTACTGCTGAAGATCCTAAGTCCTTCGGTAAATCCATTATCTTCGTGGCCTTGGGCGAAGGCTTCGGTTTGTACGGGCTGTTGATCGCTATCCTCTGCCTGGTGCTGAAATAGATCCCTGCCCATTTACCCGGAAAGGAGGGCTGTATCATGCGATTTTACTTAATCAGCGATAACAACGATACCCGGGTCGGCATGCGCCTGGCCGGTATTGATGGAGTAGTGGTTCATGAGCCGGATGAGGTGAACCTTGCCTTGTGCAAAGCTATGGACATGGAGGATGTGGCTGTTATCCTCATGACGGAACATCTGGTCAAAATGTGCGGCCCTCTGGTGGACGATCTGAAGCTGAACCGCTCCCGTCCCCTGATTGTGGAAATCCCCGACCGGCACGGCAACGGCCGCGCCAAGGATTCCATTACCCGCTATGTGCGGGAGGCCATCGGCATCAAGATTTGAGTTTACCTGGAAAGGGCGTGATCTCCCATGGCGAACAGCGAAGAAAAAGTCAGTAAGTTTGTTCAGGCCATTACCCAATACGCACAGGAACAAAAAGAAAAAATCCACCAGGAGGTGGAGGATTTTAAGACCGCCAAGCTCCAGGAGGCGGAACAGCAGGTACTCCGTGACGCTTACACCCTGATCCAAAAGGAACGCCTGGAACTCCAGGGCGATATGAGCCGGGAAATGTCCCGCCGGGATCTGGCTGCCCGGAAAGAACTGCTGGCCCTGCGCCGGGATATGATGTCCCGGGTCTTCGCCGAGGCGGAAATACAGCTGGCCGCTTTTCGTGCCAGCCCCGCCTATATGGACTACCTGAAAAAGGCTGTCCGGGAATTGGAAAGCGTTCTCCCGACTCAGGGTACGTTCTATGAGGTCGGCCCCCAGGATACGGAACTGCTGCCCCAGCTGCGGGAATTGTGCCCCCAGGGCTGCCCCGTCCAGGTCGCTGACGATATCCGCCTTGGCGGTATCCGCGGCGTTAACCTCTCTGCCGGCCGGATGGCCGATAATACCCTGGATACCCGTCTGGAGGAACAGAAAGACTGGTTTATTACCCATGCCGGGCTGACGGTGGATTGATCCGCCCGGTTCTCGCGGCTGGCCGCGTTCAGACTAATTCGAAAGGTGTGGTGTCATCATGAACAACACCATATACGGCATCAACGGCCCGGTTGTCACTATCCTGGGCAGTACCGGCCTGACCATGATGGAAATGGTGCTGGTTGGTGAGGAAAAACTGGTGGGTGAGGTCATCGGCATCAATGATCAGCAGACCACCATCCAGGTCTATGAAAACACCACCGGCCTGCGTCCCGGTGAACCGGTATATTCCTCAGGCGGGCCTCTGTGCGCTACCCTGGGACCAGGTATCCTGGACAATATATTCGACGGCATCGAACGCCCGCTGAAGGCTATCGAAGCCAAATCCGGCGACTTTATCAGCCGCGGTGTCTCGGTTTCTTCCCTGGACGAGGAGCGGGAATGGGATGTCACCATCCTTGTCAAACCCGGTGACGCCCTTGCCCCGGGACAGGTATACGCTACCTGCCCGGAAACCCCGATTATTACTCATAAATGCATGGTGCCTCCCGGCCTGTCCGGCCGTGTCACCCAAGTCCAACCCAATGGAAAATACAAAATTCGGGACACGGTTGTGACGCTCCAGGATGAAAAGGGCGCTCTCCATCAGCTGTCCCTCTGCCAGCAATGGCCTATCCGGACCCCCCGCCCGGTGGCCAAACGGCTATACGCTGACCGCCCCCTCATCACCGGCCAACGGGTCATCGATACCCTGTTCCCAGTGGCTAAGGGCGGTACCGCCGCCATCCCCGGCGGATTCGGTACCGGCAAAACCATGACCCAGCACCTGTTGGCTAATGGGGGCGTCGTCTGTATCATTGTCTATGTGGGCTGCGGAGAACGTGGAAATGAGATGTCCCAGGTTCTGGAGGGGCTCTCCAGCTTGGTCGTCCCGATATCCGGCCGCCCTATG
>CALWMQ010000048.1 GCA_944382025.1 uncultured Clostridia bacterium
ATCCATTCACAAAGCTGCCCATTGGCCGGAAGGTTCTCTCATCCATACCGATGCCACAAAAAACAGAGCCTACAACACTGGATAATCCTTTTAGTTATAAGCGCAATATCTCCTTATGCATGGGAAAAATCCAATTGATTCGCAACCAAAAAAATGATCTACCATTTCGGACAAAGAAGCGTAGGTCCTTAAACGGCCAATGAGATATTTAAGGAAAAATTCGGCGTTACGGCAAAAGTAGGGTACAATGTTGATTCCTTCGGCCACAACGGTATGCTCCCTCAGATCCTGAAGAAATCCGGTATGTCGGGGTACATTTTTATGCGGCCCGATGAAGCCGAAAGCGCTACTGGAAGCAACATCCCTGAAGATCTGTTCGTGTGGGAAGCACCTGACGGCAGTCAGGTGCTGGCTGCCAGAATCTGCTATTGCTACAATGGCTATACCACCCTTCCGGAGGAAGAATGCTTACCCGGAATGCATTCCGCCGCCTCAAAAGCCCTGATCCTTCAGAAACGAGCGGCCGCCAAAGGATATCCCTATTTCAGCTTCTACGGGATCGGCAATCACGGCGGTGGCCCAACCATCCGGGAACTTACCTGTCTGGAAGAGATACTCAAAGACAACCCTGAGATTGTTTACGCATCTCCCAGTGACTTGTTTGATGACATTGCGGGAACCGAAATTGAGAAAAAGCTTCCTCACCTTCGTGCCGATCTCCAGCACCATGCCAGTGGCTGCTATTCTGCCAACGCCGCCATAAAACAGGCAAACCGCCGGGCCGAAAATGAACTGGTGGCCGCGGAGACACTGGATACCATGGCCGGCATCCTTACCCACAACAAATTCGGCAGTGAAAAACTCAAGGACGCCTGGAAAAAAGTGATGTTCAACCAGTTCCACGATGTCCTCGCCGGATGCAGCATCAAGCCCGCGTATACCGATGCTTTAAACGCTTTGGGTTCCGCCAGGGATACCGCCGCCGAACAGCTGGAGCTGGCTGCCCAGCACATCTCCTGGAACATCGGTACCACCCGTATACTGGATGGACCGGCTTCCCAGAAAACCGGCTGGATCCTGTGGGAGAAGGAAGGAGAAGGCTCCCCTGTAGTAGTGTTCAACCCGCATTCCTTCCCCATAGAGACCATGGTCCAGATCAATATCAGTGGCATCAGCCTGAAGGATGAAAACGGTACCCCCGTTCCCTGCCAGCATGTGCGCGGCTATCAGACCAACGGCGGTGACCTGTTCAATACCATTTTCCCCGCCCAAATCCCCGCTTTCGGCTATGCCTGCTATTACATATACAGGGAAGCGATCCAGATCGACGTTCCCGCCTATCTCAAAGCCGGTGCGGATTTCCTGGAAAACGATTTCCTGCGCGTTGAATTCAGCAAGGAGGCGGGCGGCATTACCCGTTTCTATGACAAACAAACCGGCACCGATCTCGCCGGAGGAGTTTTGTCCCGCCCGGTGGTGATCGATGATGAAGCGTCGGATACCTGGGCCCATGGCGTCTTCACCTTTGACCAGGATATAGGCTGCTTTGCCTGCACCGATATCAGTTTGACGGAGGAAGGGCCCCTGCGGGTTGCTCTTCAGCTGACCTTCCAATACAAGGATTCTACCCTTGTGCAGAAATATATGCTCTGTGCGGGGGAACGGGAACTGAAGGTGGACTGCGCCCTGGATTTTCATGAAAAGCATAAAATCCTCAAGCTGTCTTTCCCGCTCCAGTCCCCGTCCTGCAAGGCTGTCTACTCCATGCCCTATGGCTTCATAGAAAAGGTCTGCGACGGCAAGGAGGAGCCCGGTCAGGAATGGGTCGCGGTGATTGATGAGGCTAGCCGCCGGGGGCTCGCCCTTACCAATGATTCCAAGTACAGCTTTTCCGTCAAAGGCAATGATCTGCGTATGATTGCGGCCCGCAGCGCTATGTATGCTGACCACTATGGCCAGCGGGACGGCCAGGGAGAATACTTGGATCAGGGACGGACTGATTTTTCCTACAGCCTGCTGGCGCATAACCAGGCTGATGCTTCCCATACGGTAAAAAGTGCCGCCCTCCTTAACCAGGCTCCCCATATTGTTGTGGAAACCCACCACAAAGGCAGCCTCCCCCCACGTTTCAGCGGCATCCAGATCTCGGCAGAAAATGTGATCTGCAAGGTTTTCAAGCCCGCGGAGGATGGCAATGGCTATATCGCGCGGTTCTTTGAATGCGCCGGTGTCAAAACCTCTGTCAAGGCCAATATTATGCTGCTCGGCTCTGAAATCAGCTTCGATATCGGGCCTCAGGAAATCAAAACCCTGCTGATTCAGCCCAACACCAGCGAATACCGTGAAGTGGCGCTCACTGAATGGGACCTGTAGGACCAGCCGCTGCCACCGGAAATCTTGTGACTCCCCGCAGCACGGCGGTTCTTGATGTCAAAGGTACATGGTGAAAAAGGGCAACCTTTGGCTCCCACCCGAAAAAATATAGGAGCAAGCCCCCCATCTTGGGATCATGCTCCCGGTTAACATGGTTGAAGGTGTCCCTGTACACTGTGTGGAACCTATTGGTCTCCCGATACGTATAAAACAAGGTTTCTCTGAAGCGGCGGCCGGGTAAACCGGCTGCCGCTTCACGGTTGTTTTTGCCATATCGCCCCACAATGTTTCATCACTCGTCTTTTCTAAACAAAAAAGGATGTTTCCATGCAAGGGATACATCCTCTTCCCTTTGAATGGTTGCAATACTTGTTTGACCTATTGCTTGCCACCTAATTAACCCCTCCAAGAGCTTGACTTTTCCCCGCCGGGTATGCTATGATAATCCCGCTGAAAAAGGCTATATATTTTTTCTGTTTTCTGAGTCATAAACAGAGAAGATATATGGCCTTTCTTTTGTATGAAAGGACGTTTGCCTGTGCCTGAATCCATCCAACAGCCTAATAAAATGGGAACCCGCCCGGTTTTCCCTCTGCTTATGTCCATGGCCGCTCCCCCTATCCTCTCCATGTTTATCCAATCCCTCTATAATATTGTGGACAGCCTCTTTGTGGCCCGGATCAGCACCGATGCCATGAACGCCGTCAACTTCGCCTTCCCTATCCAGAACCTGATCCTATCCGTAGCGGTTGGGGCTGGCGTCGGTATCAACTCCTATATCGCCCGAAACCTGGGGGCTGGTGACCGGGAGGAAGCCAATAGTACCGTTACCCACGGGTTGATTCTCTCCAGTATACATGCCCTGCTCTTTATCGTGTTTGGTCTCTTCTGTATTAAACCCTTTTTCCTTTTCTTCACCGACTCCCCCGATGTACTGGATATGGGCGTCCAATACACCAGTATTGTGGTGTTCTTTTCCTTCGGCACCATTTTCCACATTGCTATTGAAAAAATCTTTCAAGCCATGGGTATGATGATTATCCCTATGATCCTCCAAGGGGTCGGCGCTATTATCAATATTATATTGGATCCTATCTTTATTTTCGGCTGGGGCTTTGTCCCGGCTATGGGCATTCGAGGTGCCGCTATCGCTACCATTATCGGCCAGATCAGCGCTATGGCCTTATCTATGCTCCTGTTTTTCGGTAAACGGCATGAGGTCCGCGCCAAATTCCGTCATTTTCGTTTTTCCTTCCGCATTGTCCGGAAAATCTACGCGGTAGGTATTCCTTCCGCTATTATGACCGCCTTAGCATCGGTATTGGTTCTGGGCCTTAACGCCCTGCTGGTCAAAATATCCGATACCGCCGTCTGGGTGTTCGGCATTTACTTCAAGCTCCAAACCTTTGTCTATATGCCCTCCAGCGGCCTGGTACAGGGTGCCCGTCCCCTCTTCGGGTTCAACTACGGCGCCCGTGACCGTTACCGGGTAATGTCCGTATTAAAATACAGCCTACTGGTTGTCGGCGGCATTATGGCGGTAGGCACCCTGCTGTTCCTGGCATTCCCGGAGGCCATCCTCCGCCTGTTCAACGCCACTCCCGACGCCATCGGTATCGGTGTCCCTGCCCTGCGGATTATCTGCCTGAGCTATCTGGTCAGTTCCGTAGGTGTGGTGCTCTCCTCCCTCTTTGAATCCCTGGGCAAGGGTGTACAAAGTCTGTCTATTTCCCTGCTGCGCCAGTTTCTCATCACCCTTCCCCTTTCCTATGCCCTGGCAGGCCCTTTGGGCCTCACCGGCATCTGGATCACCTTCCCTATCGCCGAAACTGCCGCAGCTATCGTTGCTGTAATTCTCTTGCTCCGCCTGTTGCGGACTGACCCTATCCTGGCAAAGCCCAAACGTTCTTCTTGTTCTTAGTTTCGCTTTATTCAATAAATAATTATTGACAATCGATAAATTTGATGCTATGCTCTCCATGAGGTGAACCTGATGGAGAGCTTTTTTGATACCGAGATTGCCGTGCTGGGCGCCGGGCCCGCTGGGGCTACTTTCGCCCGGCTGGCAGGGGAAAAACACGCGTTAACTGTCATCGACCGACGCTGTCTGACCAACAATGAAACTACGCTTGGAAAATGCTGCGGAGGCCTTCTTTCCCCGGACGCTCAACGCGCTTTGGCATCCCAAGGGTTAACTCTGCCTTTGGATGTGCTGGTCAGCCCCCAAATTTTTGCCGTTCATGTCATGGACCTGCCGTCAGGAACACAACAGGCCTATTCCCGTTCCTATGTCAACCTGGATAGACAAAAATTGGACCGGTGGCTGGTATCCTGTATTCCCAGACATGTGCCTCTTCTGGATCAAACCGTTTGCCTGCATATCAGCCAGGATCAGCAAGGACGTTTCCTCCTGCGCCTGAAAGACCGGGGCGGGGAAAGCTCTCTCCTGCGTGCCCGCTACCTGGTGGGCGCTGATGGCGCCGCCTCCCTTGTCAGGAGAACTTTTTTCCCAAACCGCCCGATCCGTCAGTATGTGGCTGTGCAGGAATTGTACCAGGCGGATTCTGTCTCTCCTTTCTTCGGCGCTCTGTTTGATCCCCAGCTGACCGATTGCTATGGATGGCTGATTTCCAAAGGCCAACAGCTGTTTCTGGGCGCCGCCTTTCCAAAAGATAAGGTATCCTCCCGCTTTACACAGCTACGGCAGAAACTGGAACAGATTGGCTATCGGTTCGGTGCACGGCTAGCCCGGGAAGGATGCCTTGTCTCCCGGCCTGCCGGGCCTTTCGATTTTTGTACCGGTTCCGGCCGTGTTCTGCTTTTAGGCGAAGCCGCCGGATTTGTCAGCCCTAGTTCCCTCCAGGGAATCAGCTACGCCCTGGACAGCGGCGCTATCCTGGCGGAAGCACTGGATCTGGAAACTCACGACCCTGCCGCCAAATATCACCGGGCAACCCTTGCTTTGCGGCGGCAGCTGCTGGGGAAACTGCTGAAATGCCCTTTCCTGTACCAGCCAGCCATCCGAAGGGCCCTGATGGGTTCCGGTATTTTCAGCCTGCCGGTATCCCAAGCCCCCACCGGCCTTCCTTGGAAATGCCGGTAAACAATGATGGCTCTCCAGGCGGTACCCAACTTTTTTTGCAGTCAGCCTCTTGTCCAAGCAGGGCCGTATTGGTCAGGCGGTTCCTTGCGATGCCGGGCTGCAGAGAGAGGCTGTTTTCCACATGTCCAAGAGAAAAACAGGTTGCGCAGCACAGAGGCTTTAGACGACCATCCCCCCCGAAAGCGACTTCCAGCCGTGCGTGCCGCACCAGCCGGCAAAGTACGGCAGTCGGGCCGGCGTATTCCATAACCAGCCATGAATGCAGGTGCCAAGGGCCTCATTTCCATCAACTCTTTTTGCCCATATAAATGGTATCATGGCAATACCCTATGCCGGTATAAAATCAGTTCTCCTCCGAATCCCCTGTTCAAGTCTTTGATTCCTCTCCAGCAGTGGAAAAACATCCAAGTGAATCAAAATCAACCGGCGTTTCCCAAATGGGTGAACCCATTGGAAAACGCCGGTTGATGATCAGTCGGGGAACCTTTCATTTGCCTTTTATCCCACGGCATAACCGCCAGCTGTAGTGAAAAACTGCCTGTATACTCTCTTAACATCCTGTTATGGCTACGGGCTCCCCGGAACAGCGTTCCAAGCGCCTCGATATCCAGGTTCGTCCGGATCTGTATGGCCGGTATCCTCTACCGCTCTGCCAGCACCACCCGGTCTACTCCTGCCCAATCAGGAAATATCCGGTATTTCCATCCCGCGTCCTTCAGCAATTCCGCCACCGCCGGCCCTTGCCCTATCCCGATTTCCATCACCGCAAACCCATTCTCCGACAGCTTTGGCAGCCACCCTTCAATGATGGCCCGATAAAAGGTAAGGCCGTCTCTCCCGCCATCCAAGGCCATGGAGGGTTCCCGGTGCACTTCCCGCTGCAGCCCCGGCAGGTCAGCCTCAGGAATATAGGGGGGATTGGAAAGAATAACCTCTACCGGTCCGGGAAACCGGCCCCCATCCCGGAGAATATCCCCTTTTACCGGATCCACATGATACTGGGGATAGGAGGCGGCATTGCTCTTCAAGTAGGATAACGCCTGATCCGACCATTCCACCGCGGTCACCCGGACTGGCCAATCTGGGATCAAGCTGCATACTCCCAATCCCACACACCCTGTACCGGCACATAGGTCCCACACTTCTATCGTGTGGTTAGGAGAAAATCGTTTCTGGATTTCCTCCGCTGCCGCCAGACATAAGCTCTCGGTGTCCGGCCGTGGAATCAGAACCCCTTCTCCCACCCGCAGTGTCAGGTTCAAAAAATCCCAGCTGCCCAAAATATATTGCAGCGGACGCCCTCCCGCCCGCTCTTCGGAGGCATGCAGAATCCGCCGGGCCGTTTCCTCCGGTACCTGCCGGTCTTGCCACAAAAATACCTGCCCCTTTGGTATATGCCCCAGATCCTCCATCAGGCATGCCGCATCAAAGGCGGGGCTGTCGCACCCCGCCTTTTCCAGTTGGTCCTGTACGGTTTTCATCAGTTCTCCATAGACCATGAAACCAGCCTCCTTTGGCTATTCCCAAGCAAAAGCGACTGAATCAGCCTCGCCCACACGCGGCATTTTCTCAAACGCCATTTCTCCCGGCACGCGGCTCACCATTTATCCAGTTCCGGATCATCAGGAATGACAGGCTTCAACGCCGCAATCGCGCATTCTATCATGCTGTCATCCGGCTCTTTGGTGGTGATACGCTGCATCCATAGGCCGGGGGCGGAAATTGCCTTTGTCAGCCAGTTGGTTTTCCGCCCCGCCAGCTTGATCAGCTCATAACCAATCCCTACCACTAAAGGCAAAATAGCCAATTTAATGATCACCCGCAGCCATACCGTCTTGATGGGAATACACATAGACACGATAATACCGATGAGCAGCATCAGAATCAAGAAGGAGGTACCGCAGCGGGGATGAAAACGGCGCTGTTTGCGGACGTTCTCCACCGTCAGTTCTTCTCCCGCCTCATAGCAGAAAATGGTTTTATGCTCAGCTCCATGGTACATGAACACACGGCGCATATCCTTCATCAGTGAAACTGCCATCAGGTATCCAATAAACAGCACCAGACGCAGGATTCCTTCAAAAATCCCCCGTACCGCCGCGTTATTCGCCCATTGGGAACCGGTTTGCGCGTCTATGATCCCCGCCAGCCAATTATATAAAAAAGAAGGCAGATACAGAAACAGGCCAATGGCCAGGGCCACTCCCAGAACACTGCTGACAACCATGAGAAAACTCATCAACAGCTTATCCTTCTTCTCTTTTCTGGCTTTTTGCTCCGGAGTTGGGGTCGGCTTTATCTGCTGGCCCTCATTTGTTTCATCTTCCCCTAACGCCTTTTGCTCACAGGACTCACTGTCTTCATCTTCCAGTCCCGCCAGTTCAGCGGACCGCATCAGGCATTTGTACCCGAACCTCATGGAGTCCACCATATTGTACATTCCCCGGAAAATCGGCATTTTCCAGACAGCGGCTTTGTTCTGGCCGGTAGTCGGCCATTGTTCCTCTACAATCTCGCCGGAAACATGGCGTACCGCCATGGCGGTGACCTGCGGACCCCGCATCATAACTCCTTCGATCAGCGCCTGGCCTCCGATGGATGTTTTTTTGTGGCAAACGGGCTGTTGATTAGGCATAATGGATTCCTATCCTTTCTTTCATTGGCTGTTCCTCGGCTGGAAATAACAGTTGGCGTTCCTGCCCCTACTGGAGGTAGGTTGGCAGTAACGGTGGCCTCCCGGGCACGGCGCCGTCACGCAAATCCCTTGTCCAACGTTTTCCTATCCCATTGGATTGCCGCCCTACTCCAGAGCGGTAGGCAGGGTAATGGTTACCGTGGTGCCTACCCCTTCCTCACTATCAATTTCCAGGCGGCCCTTATGCCGCCGCACAATCTCATCCGTCAGGGCAAGGCCGATACCGGAACCCGGCCGGGTCCGGTTCGCTTTATAGAACTTATTCTTAACATTGGGCAGATCCTCCTTGGAGATCCCCACCCCGTCATCGCTGATCACAATCTGGACATGATGCCCCATATCAGCGGCTTCTACCCGAATATGCCCGCCGGGGTTGGAATACTTGATAGCGTTGTCCAGAATATTGATAAACACCTGTCTCAGACGGTCACGGTCTCCCATAACAGGCGGCAGACTGTCCACCTCGATATACGTCAGCTCCAAATTTTCCCGCTTGGCCCGGTCCCGGAACAGCACCACTGCCTCTTCCAGCTCTGCCAGCAAATCCATTTTCCCGAATTTCATGGTCATATGGCCTCCCTGCATCCGGGAAAAATCCAGCAGTTCTTCCACTATGCCTGACAGGCGTTCCGCTTCGCTGGAGATCACATCCAACCCTTTTTCCATCAGTTCCTGATCCCCGCTCCCGCCCTGTCGAAGGGTTTCGCTCCACCCTTTAATGGCGGTCAGAGGCGTACGCAGTTCATGGGAAACCGAACTGATAAAATCATTCTGGGTCTTTTCAGCCGCGGCAATTTCTCCCGCCATATAATTAATGGTATCACACAGCTCCCCTATCTCATCGTCATACCGTTTCTCAATCCGGGAGTCGTAATCCCCCAAAGCGATCTTCCGCGCCGCCTGGCCGATCTCACGGATAGGATTCACAATAGAACTGACAAAATAGGAACTGGACAGCATCACAAAAAAGATCACCGCAATGCCGAACAACAGCATAATGGTAATCAGCAGCAAAATCTGGGAGTTGATTTTTTCCATGGAGACCAGATACCGGACTGCCCCCACCACTACATCGTTGCCGTCCCGGATAATAATGGTCATGGCCGTCACGTTTTCCCCAGCGGCGTTCTTTCCCCGCCAGATCCCTTCCCCCTCTTCAAGATTGGGGTTGCTGGAACGCATCGCCATAGTATAATCCGGCATTTTTTCTTCCGAAGGTAAGAAACCGGTAGAACTCACCAGCACTGTTCCGTTGGCGCTCAGGATCTGCAGTTCCATCTTTTCCTTATCCGGGAACCGCTCCACACACTCCCGGGCACTGTTTTCAAAATCAAAGCCGGGTTCCTCCGCATAGGATGTCAGCATATCCGACAGGGATTTTGCCCGAGTGTACAGGCTGCTTTCAACCCGCTGGTAAAAGTAGGAGCGGATTACCACCGCAAACGCCACTTCCAGCACCACCAGCAGCGCCACAATGACTCCCAGGCCGTTTAAAATCCAGCGGCGGGTTATGCCTTTTTTCGCCATGCGCCGTCCCCCTTTCCGGTCCTGATCATCCGGAACCGGTTTATCCGTTCCACTTATAGCCCAGTCCCCATACCGTCAGAATATACCGGGGTTCTGATGGGTCGTCCTCGATCTTCATCCGCAAACGCCGGATATTCACAACCACGATCTTTTCATCAACAAAATACACCTCACCACATACCCAACTCAGAATATCGGTCCGGCTCAGGGCCTTGCAAAAAAAAAAAAAAAAATACTCCA
>CALWMQ010000049.1 GCA_944382025.1 uncultured Clostridia bacterium
CCCGCCCGGCCCATATGGCGTCCGTTCAATCTGGTAGCTGGGATCGGTATAATACGGATGAGGCTCCAGGCCCTGGTTGACATACCAGCCCAATGGCATGATCACATCCTCGTTGACATCGATCAGGCTGGTATTGATGTCGGTGGATTCCCCCTCCCGAACCTTCCGGGCAACGATAACGGTGCGCCCGTCATCGAAATGCACCCACCCTTTGCTGTTGCAGGTGGAGAGCATCAGCAGCTCGTCACTGGGGAGGATGTCCACATTGCCGAAGTTGTAAATACTCCTGGCCCGGATCTCATCGGTGAACCGCATAAAATCCTCGTCATCAGCGAACTGGGTGCGCAGATACTGGAAAATAGGGCCATCCTCTTCATCGTTGTTGATGACCATGACCGCGAACACTTTATACGTAGCCTGCTCATACAGGGTATTCAGGGACAAGGTAGCGGCGGAACGGGCGTTATATTTGTTTGGGGTGAGCAGCTGATTGAGCCGTGTAAACATCTGACCGCTGTTCAGGTTATGCCCATAGATAATCAGGTTCTTATTTTTAGCGCCCAGGGTGATATTGTTCCGGTAATCGAAATACAAGGCGCCAGCCTTGTTTTCGGTTTTCTGGAAATCATGGGTCAGGTAAAACTCGTTATCCGTGGTCTGGACCACGGGCATATTGGTAATATACCCGTCAAACAGGTCCTTGCTGCCGGTGGTGCGGTAGGTCAGCACGCCCCGGGTATCATTATTCATATAATAGAGTTTTTTGAAATCCTCGCTCATGCCCTCCGGATAGCCGTCCCAGTTTTCCTCCTCATCGGTCAGATCGGGCTTTACGCCGGGGGTGTAATTGCTTTTAATGGAATCCCATGTCTGAGCGTTGACTTTGGGGAGAACTACAATATCGTTGAACAAATAGGATACCGACCCGATGAGCACCACCAGGGCGATGACGAACACGCATTTACGCACAATCTCCAACGGGCTGTCCCCCGTATGGGGTACGATCCCGCCCACCAGGTCGAACAGGGCTTTACCAGCGGATTTTTTATGGCGGGGGCTGGCGTGGCGAGCCGTGGCCGGAACTTCCGCGCTCTTTTCCTGAGCGGCAAGCGTCTCCGTGGCGGCAGCCATCCGGGGCGTATCGTTTTCCAAGTTCGTATTGGGATTGGGGTTCTCATTATATGGGTTCATCACTTAGTACCTCCATCCTGACAAGGGATATGGCCTGCGCGGCAGGCCAGGGTTCAGACCCGTCGGCGAACCAGTGTCTCGGATGCCAGCAGAAGGGCGGATGCCAGCTGGTCCACATCCTCAGGCACCGTATACCGGGAGAAGCTGATCCGCAGCGCCGAATCGACCTCTGCGGGATCCAAGCCCAAAGCCGTCAGTACGGGGCTCTTCTTCCCCTTGGAACAGGCGGAGCCGCTGGAGACGTAAACGCCCCGTTCCGCCAAGAAATGCAGTAAAGTCTCGCTTTTGAGTCCGGGCATCGACAGGTTAACGATATAGGGGACTCCCTCCTCAGGCAGATGGAATACCACCTTGTTTTCCAGCGGTCGGAGCTGCTCCAGCAGCCGGGTACGAAGGCCCCGATAAAGGGTTCCCTGCTCCTCAAAATCCGGTACGGCGGCGGCAGCGGCGCCAAAGGCGGCGATAGCGGGCATAGGCTCGGTACCGGAACGCAGGCCTTTTTCCTGACCGCCGCCCAGCATTCTGGGGAGAAGACGGATGCCTTTACGGATATAGAGGGCGCCGCAGCCCTTTGGCCCATGGAGCTTGTGGGAACTGGCGGTCATAAGATCCAGGCCCCAGCGGGCGGCTTTCAAGGGAAGCTTGCCCGCAGCCTGGACAGCGTCGGTATGGATCAAGGCCCGTGGAGCCGCCCGGCGTACAGCCGGGACCGTCTCCGCGATGGGGAAGCGGGCGCCGGTTTCATTGTTGACTGTCATGATACTGACCAGGGTCGTATCGTCCCGGCAGGCTGCCGCGATGGCCTGAGCAGTCAGGATCCCCCGGGAATCGGGAACCAGGCGGGTGACCTCCCAGCCTTCCTTTTCCAGCTGGCTGAAGGCCGCGGACACCGAGGAATGTTCCACCGCCGTAGTTACGGCATGGCGGCCCTGACGGGCTTTGACGGCCGCGCCGCCCAGAACGGCCAGATTATTGCCTTCGGTACCGCCGGAGGTAAATATAACCTCCTCCGTATCGGCGCCTAGCAGGCGTGCCACCTCCCGGCGGGCCAGGTTCAGTTCTTTTTCCGCGTCAATGCCCAAGGTGTGAAGGGAGGATGGATTACCATAACAGCGGGTCATCAGTTCCACAGCCTTTTGTACCGCTTCCGGGCAGGTAACGGTGGTGGCGCTGTTATCCAAATAGGCGTGTCTCAATCCTATCCTCCTTCCTGTGGTTATGCCTGTTTAATTACAAAAAAATAGAACTCATCATCGTATTATACAACAAAACAGCCGTAGTGACAACCGGTAAACCGTGAGAAATAGTGGGAAAATTGCAGATTTGTCAATAGGACGTTCCATATTGTGGAACGGGGATAGGATATGATCAGTGAAAAATTATTCCCGAGGGCTTGCGGAGGAACAAGGGGGGCAGTATCAGGTGCCAACGGAGTCTGTCCAAAAAGGACGGCGGTTCCCGCTGTGTACCCGCTCAGCCTACAGGACCGGGGAGTGGTATTGTCTTCTCGCGGCGAAGTATGCTTATCCGTTTTTTGTAGATGGTTAGGGAGCCTGATGGCGCCCCCTAGCGGCGGCATTTCACAGCCTGTCGTGGATAAGTTTACGCCGTTCAAGCCCAGGTTCCCCGATTCACAGCAAGTTCCCATATTCCCCTGCCCAACCATGTACATCCTGTCCCCCTTCCTCTCCCCTTTTCTCTTTCCCCATCCTTAGGGAAACGCCGGTACCGGCGGGTCGCCTAACAAGGAAGATGCGTTGACGCGGGAAAAATTTGAGTGTATACTGAAAGAGTCGAAATCAGGCGGAATCCTTTTCCGGGATGGCCGCTTTAAGAAGGGACGGCGTCTCCAATGACCCTGCTGGTACAAACCGAACGGATCCTTCAAAATTATCGTATTCTAAAAAAACAGGCGGGGAATACCCCTGTAATCCCCTTGCTGGAGGCCAACGCCTACGGCCTGGGGGATGTGGTGGTAGCTCGGCTCCTGGCCGGGGAGGGAGTCAACCTGATCGCCGTCTCCCGGCTGGAGGAGGCGGTTCGGATCGCCGGGGAAACCCGTGGCCTGGATATTATGCTGCTGACTCCTTATGCCGATGAGGAGGATATTGTGACCATCCTGAAGCATGATATCATCGGGGCGGTAGGCTCTAACGACAGCGCCGTATTGTACAGCTCCCTGAGCCGGAAACTCCGCTGCCGTGCCCGTGTCCAGCTGTGTTTTGATTTCGGGATGGGCCGGTTCGGTTTTACCCCGCAGGACGCGGCTAAAGCCGCTCAAACAATTAAGCATTTGGAAAACGTGGAGCTGGCGGGGGTGTATACCGTACTGCCTACCAACCCCCATTCTAAGGCGGCGGCTCAGGAACAACAGTTTAAGGATTTTCAGAAGGTGATCACCACCATCGAGCGAGAAGGGCTGCGCCCCGGACTGATCCATATGGCGGACAGCGCCCAGGCTGCCCAGTGCCCCCGTATGCGGCTGGGTGCCGTACGGCTGGGCGCCGACCTGTTCGGCCGCGGCGCCCAGGGGGACAAGCACGGTCTGCGCCCCGTGGGCCGGTGCGTGGCACAGGTGTGCGATATGAAATGGCTTGCCGCCGGCAGTACGGTAGGGGATGACGCCCGCCGCCGTGTCCGCCGCGCTACCCGGGTAGCCATCGTTTCCGCAGGCGCCGCAGATGGCCTTTTCGTGGATCCTCCCAAACGGGTATCCCTGTTCAAAAAAACGTATCTGTGTGAAATCAATGGGAAAAAGCTGCCGGTAATCGGGCGGTCGGGCCTGACCGCCCTGACGGTGGATGTAACCGCGGCTGACTGCGCTCCCGGAGATATTGTGTCCTTTGATGTTAACCCCCTGCATATCAGCGCCCTGAATCGGCGGGATTATGTATAACCCCGCCGGAAGAACCCCCCTGATGGATGCCTTGGAGGGCCATCAGGGGCGGAATCCTATCTCGCTCCATACCCCGGGCCATAAAGGGCTATCCCCTGTTCTGTCCCGCCTTAATGGGCTTTGCTGGGATCTCACGGAACTGCCGGATACCGGCAGTCTGTTTGATGGTGGGGACGCTATTGAAGCTTCCGAACGGCTGGCCGCAGACGCTTTTGGAACAGGGATGACCCTATACAGCGGGGGCGGCTGTACCCTTTGTATCCAGACCATGCTTCTTCTTGCCCGTGATCTGGCCGGCAACCGGATCCTCATGGCCCGTAACGCCCACCGCAGCGCGGTAAACGCTTCGGCGTTGCTGGGTCTCACGGTGGAATGGGTGTGGCCCGGGTCGGGCCTGGGTTCCCAGCCATCCCCGGAGAGCATAGACGAAAAGTTAAAATTGCATAACGATATACGAATAGTATATATTACCAGTCCCGATTATACTGGTCGGATGGCCCGTATCCGGGAAATTGCCCAAGTATGCCATCGCCACGGAGCGCTGCTGCTGGTGGATAACGCCCATGGCAGCCATTTGGGAGCCTTTAGTCTGCATCCCTTAGCCCTGGGAGCGGATATGTCCGCCGATTCGGCCCACAAAACCCTGCCGGTACTGACCGGCGGGGCCATGCTCCAGCTTTCCAACCGCCTGACTCTTGGGGTATCCCCTCTGGTGACCCGGGCGGCCGCTAAGGCCGCCATGGCCCTGTTTGCCTCCACCTCCCCTCCTTTCCCGATTCTGGCGTCTCTGGATCTGGCCCAGGACTGGTGGCGCCGCCAAGGGCCGCAAGCCTATAGGGAAACCGCGCGGCAAGCCTCTTTCCTGCGCCAAACCGCACAGACGGCCGGGCTTACGCCACTGGGTGGGGAGGATACGGATCCCACCCGGCTGGCATTGGATGTATCCCGGCTGGGAATTTCCGGGATACAAGGAGCGGCATATCTCCGGGAAATGGGTGTCGAGCCGGAACACGCCGATACACGATGGGTTATCGGGATCCTGACTCCTTTTCTTCCCCGGGAGCAGCTGGAGACGTTGGAGCGGGCGCTGCTTCAATTGCCTGCCTGGGCGGCACGGAAACGGCGGGAAGTGGATATGTGCTTTGATCCTTTTGGTGCGCCGCCTCCTCGGAAGCGGATGGAACCCCGTGAGGCCATACTGGCCCCCACAGAGGAGATCCCCGCTTTACAGGCGGCTGGATGTATTGCCGCCCGCAGCATATGTCCCTGTCCTCCCGGCATTGCGGCTGTGGTACCGGGGGAAGAGATTTCTCAGGATCTAGCAGAGAAATTACCGCAATGGGGGTATGGAACCATTCAGGTAATCAAAATGGCAGGAAAACCGAACCATAATATATAAAGGGTGGGCACCTTCATTCCGGCGGTCCATCATGAGGGAACGGCGACGGCAGGTGATGGAAGGATTCCAATACTTACCCCGCGATCTCTCCATGGGCGGTTGTGTTCCACCCGCTCAGGGCATATGGCAGGAAGGAAACGGCTTTCGCGAAATGTCCCGCGCTACGGAAAGGGATGGAAAATCTGATGGAAATTGAACGGAAATACCGAATCAATGGTTTTCCTGATCATGAAGGCTGGCCGCTGATCAAAGCAGCGCTGGTATATCAAGGGTATTTGGCTACTCACCCGGTGGTACGCATCCGCTCCCAGCAGACGGATCAGGGTACAGACTATATCCTGTGCTTCAAAGGAGAAGGAACCCTGGTCAGGCAAGAGATCGAGATGCCATTACAGATGGAGATATTTACCCAGCTGTCGGAACTGCTGCCGGCCCCCATGGTGCGAAAAGATTACCGGGTGTATCAGCTTCCGGACGGCCATCATTTGGAATGCAGCCTGGTAGATGGGGATACGCCGGAGGCTTTTTATTATGCGGAGGTGGAATTCGGGTCGGTGGAGGAATCCCGGCTTTTTGTACCTCCTGCTTTTCTGGGGGAGGAGGTTACCGAGGACCCGGATTTCAGTATGAGCCAATACTGGCTGAAAAAGGTGAAACAAGTTCCATAGGAATCTAATCCGGGAAGTGGGAGCGCAGTTGAGAGTCCACGGCCATTTTGCCGAAGAATATGCCAGTAAATTGGACCAACTTGTCCCGCCTGACCGGAAGCTTCTTAGGACCTGGCTTGGGATTCTTGATACTATCCTCATGGAATTTGGAAAGCGCCATGCCGGAGCGCTTTTCGTGTCTTCCCGAGCACTGCGTAAGAAGACTGCTGACCGGACTTTTCGGCTGATTCATACTTCGGAAAAGTCATTTAAAAAAGGGGTCGAGGTACAAAAACGGCGGATACAAAGCAGAGGATCCTGAGAAATAGAAAGCTGCCAGCAAGTGATGGTTCGCTTGCTGGTTTTTATTTTGCACAACAAACAAAATAATGCAAAATTCTTAAATATTTTTCAAGCGCTCATTGTCTCAATACAGTATACTAAACCCCACAAATGGTATTAAAGAAAGGGGTTTACCTGCTATGTATGTGAAAAAGTGGCTAGAGGATTTGAGGACCGCACCTGTCAAAAAAGCGATGCCGGTTCTGTCCTTTCCTTCGGTGAGCCTGATGGGTATTACGGTCAAAGAGTTGATTGAAAGCAGTGATCGCCAGGCAGAAGGTATGAAACGCATTGCGGATCGGGTGGATTCCGCCGCATCGGTAAGTATGATGGATCTGTCGGTGGAGGCGGAGGCCTTTGGCTCCACCATCCGGATTTCGGACGACGAGGTTCCCACTGTTATCGGGTCTATTGTCACAAGTGAGGAGGAGGCCCAGGCGTTACGGGTTCCCGAAGTAGGGGAAGGCCGCACAGGCCGTTACATTGAGGCCATCGGTAAGGCTGGTAAGCTGATCACCGACCGTCCAGTATTTGCTGGGGTTATCGGCCCTTTCTCTCTGGCCGGACGGCTGATGGATGTGACCGAGGCGCTGGTCAACTGCTATACGGAGCCGGAGATGGTTCACATCACCATGAAAAAAGCTACGGCGTTCCTGATCGAGTACATAGAGGCATACAAGGCCATTGGAGCCCATGGCGTAGTGATGGCGGAACCATTGACCGGTCTGCTATCCCCGGATATGGCGGAAACCTTCTCTGAACCCTATGTCAAAGAGATTGTGGAAGCGGTACAGGATGATGATTTCCTGGTCATTTACCACAATTGCGGGAACAATACCCTTCTGATGATCGATTCCATTCTTCGAACCGGAGCAGCCGCTTATCACTTTGGAAATTCCATCAGCATGAAAGACATGATGGATCACATTCCGGAAACTGTGGTAGCCATGGGCAATGTTGACCCTGCCACCCAGTTCCGCAATGGTACCCCTGAGTCCATTCGGGAGGAAACCCTGCGTATCATGGGCGAATGCTGCCCCACCCATCCCAATTTTGTTATCTCTTCGGGCTGTGATATTCCTCCGGCCAGCAGTTGGGACAATATTGACGCGTTCTTCTCTGCCGTGCAGGAGTATTACCGTACATAATCCTGTTTGCTCCAGCGGATATAAACCTTACTGACGAAAATGTGGGCTATGCCAGGCGAGTCCTGGCATAGCCCACCGTTGTCATGGTGAATGTGACAGCTGTGTGCCGACTTTCCAAAAGCTCTGGGAAAAGCGGGGAATCTCCATATTCTCCCGATTGGGGCAAAAATAACAGAGCTGTAATGATTCTGCCCGGATAGTATCAAAAGTGTAATCGGTTTGTAATCAAAACAGGAGGATTTTTTCCTCACCAGAGGATAAAATGAAGATAGAATTCAGGACATCACAGGAAAGGAGCAACCTGAAATGAAAAAAAGCGGATTCAAATGGATAACGGCCGTGCTGGCCGTCAGTGCGTTGCTCTGCCTTCCCATGTGGGGCTCAGCTGAGACATCCGGCTACTGGACCATGGAAACCGATGAGGAAGGCCGCCAGGTGATGATTTATACCTATACGTCTTTGGATGAAATTACCTATGAGCCGGTAGAAGGCATGAGCCCCTCCGATGAGGAGCTGCCCAGCGGTAACCCTGCCGAGATACCCGTCGGTTCCGTGAACGCTTCCTTGAAGAGCCAGTCACCCTTGGAAGATCTTGGTGTCGCTTCTACTCAGCCTGTCCATAGTTTGGCGGTCATGGGAATATTGTCCCTGGCAGGATTGGGCGCAATATTGTATAAAATAATATGAAGAATACAAATAGTAAAAGAAGGGCTGTGAAAATCGTGAGCAGAGGTATTTGGATTCTTTTGGCTCTCATTGCCATGGCCGGGGTAACCCGGGCTGCCATCATCCGCCTTGCCTCCCGACAGTATCCCCTTGCTGAAAGCTGGATACAAAAATAGGGGCCTCCTGCTTTTTCTTTTCCCTTCTGAGCTTTATGAAAACCGGCCCGGGCGATGACTGCCCAGGCCGGTTTTCATAGTGGGGAGATCATGGACATCCCTTTTGAGGCCTCCTCTGGATGCGCCGCGGTCCTTCAGGCCAGTCTGCTTTCCCTAACCTCTGGTGTATCGGACACTGCTTGCTCAAAACGCCGCATAACGGCCGCCGGTGAACACCCGCCGTTGGCTTCAGTTTTGAATTCCTATCTGTTTGTCTTTTTGACATCCTTCTCAGCCAGTTCTTCCAGCCTTTGCCGTATAACTGCCCGTTCCTCTTGATTCATGGTTTCCAGGCTATCCAGCACTATTTGAGCTGTCAAGCATCCCTTGCGGCTCGAGGCCTGGGCAGCCTTCTGCCCAGTTGTGTACAGGTCCTTCCGCAATTCCTCATGGAGCGCTCGGCCTTGGGCTACTGTTAGTTCCCCCTGCTTTACCAGCTTCTCCACCAGTTCCGAGGATTTCTCCGCCGTTACTGAAACAGCTTCCAACCCGGCTAAAAGCAGGTTTCTCATGTCCCTGTTCCAATCATCTTTCAACCTTCTCCCTCCTTCCAATACTATGGTATGCCTTTACGGAAAAACTAGCTCTGTTTGTTTCAAGATAACCGTACTTATACCGGATCGTCCCTTATCCCTTGACACCCGGAAGAATGCGGGATATAATAAATAGGTTTGTGAATTCAAACCATTTTACAATGGCAAACTTTAAAATTTTAGGAGTGGATATCATGCCCTGTTACGACGTGGTGGTGGTTGGTGCCGGGCCCGCAGGCATCTTCACCGCTCTGGAACTCAAGGATAAGTCGCCCCAGCTGAATGTACTTCTCATTGACGAGGGACTAACCATTGACCGGCGGAACTGCCCTGCCCGGAAAACCGGACGTTGTGTCCATTGCCAGCCCTGCAACATCATGAGCGGCTGGTCAGGGGCGGGGGCCTTTTCCGATGGCAAACTGTCCCTGTCCGAAGAAGTAGGCGGCAATATCACGGAGTATATGTCTCGGGAAAAGGCACGGGAATTGATCGGCTACGCCGATTCCATCTATACCCGGTTCGGCGCCCCGGACAAGGTCCACGGGCTCAATGATCGGAAGGTAGAGGAAATCGAATACGAGTGCAGTAAACACAATATTCACCTGATCAAGTGCCCGGTACGCCATATGGGCACTGAATACAGCTTCGAAACCCTGCGGAATATGTATCGCTGGCTGATCGACCAACCCGGGTTTACATTCCGGGAGCTGACCAAAGCGCAGCGGCTGCTGGTGGAAAATGGCCGTGTCACGGGCGTGGAGGTGGAAACCCGTGGACAAGCCCCTGAAACCATTGAAGCCCGGTATGTGGTAGCGGCTCCGGGCCGAGGCGGTGCGGACTGGCTTAACCGGGAAGCCCATCTCAACGGCATCGATACCTGCAACAACGAGGTGGACATCGGTGTACGGGTGGAAGTACCCAATGCGGTAATGGATCATCTGACCAAGCATTTGTACGAAGCGAAAATGGTATATTACAGCGATACTTTTGAAAATAAGGTTCGCACCTTCTGCATGAACCCCGGTGGAATCGTCAGCGAGGAACATTATGAAGGCGGTATTGCCGTGGTGAACGGCCATTCTTACGCGGAGGAAGAACGGCGCACTCATAACACCAATTTTGCCATGCTGGTTTCCTCCCGTTTTACAGAGCCTTTTAACCGGCCAATAGAATACGGACGGTATATTGCCCAGCTGGGCAACATGCTCACCGGGGGTGGGATCATGGTTCAGCGGCTGGGGGACCTGCTCCAGGGCCGGCGAACTGACAAGGGGCGTTTAGCGAAATCCACCACCGTCCCTACCCTGACCACTGCGGTACCGGGGGACCTGTCCTTCGTGCTGCCCCACCGCCACCTGACCAGCTTGATTGAAGCAATGCAGGCTTTCGATAAAGTAGCGCCTGGGCTGTACTCGAAAAACACCCTGCTATATGGGGTAGAGGTGAAATTCTACTCCTCTAAGGTGGCTGTGAGCGAGAATTTCGAAACGGCTGTCAGAGGCCTGTATGCTATAGGAGACGGAGCTGGCATCACCCGGGGGCTCATGCAGGCCAGCGTTACCGGAGTTGTGGTGGCCCG
>CALWMQ010000050.1 GCA_944382025.1 uncultured Clostridia bacterium
CCCAGACCAGCAATGCCCTGCTTCCCCTGCTCAAAGAGGCAAAAGGCATTATCACCGAGATGCCCGGCCTTAACAGCCATGCCGCCATTGTAGGTATGGCCCTGGAGAACCCGGTGCTGGTCAACGCCAAAAACGCTACCGGTATTCTGAAAAGCGGCACTACTGTTACCCTGGACGCCGAGCGGGGCATTGTCATGTTCGGTGATCGCTGCCAGCTGTAAACGGCAGTATACCGTCCCGTTTCCCCAGAGTACGGGAATGCCGGCATCCCGTCCGGTGTTTCCGCTTTCAAGTTATCCTGTACTGATCTTTATAGCCACTCCAGGCGGAGATGGCGAGGTAATTTTGGAACAAATCTGTTTCCATGCTTGCTTTCGGCCAATAACCGGGCAACGAAAAAAGGAAGGCGTTAACGCCTTCCTTTTTTCTGCCCTTCTTGCCGAGTCCGGTAAACCGGGTTCCGAGGGCAGGCCGCATCCGTTCCAATATACCATATCTATGCTGTGCCGGCCCGACCGGTGCCTATTTTGGCGGGATCCCATTGCCTTCAGCCAATAACAGCATCACTTAACGCAAATTGGGGGTTAGTCTTATCCGCATGCAGACAACGATTCCACTCCCTGCCGGTTAAGGCTATGGCCCATCATGCGCCTGGTCACGGACGATCAGATCAGTTCATATCATCCCGAACCCATCCGGGAAAAGATTATTTTACTTCCAGTCCAATTGTCTCCACCGGATCCACATATTTCCCTTCAGCCAGGATCTCCAGATGCAGATGAGGTTCCTCTACAATTTCGCTGGGCACCTGGGACAGCATCCCGATCACTTCGCCTACCTTGACCTTCTGCCCCACCGTCAACCCTTTGGCGGTGACGCCGCAGTAGCGGGAAGTAATGTTGAGTCCATGGTCGATCTCAATGATTTCCCCCCACAGCGCGTCCTTTTCAACTTTGGTGATGGTGCCATCCGCCGCCGCCTTGACGTCCTGGCCAATCTCTCCCTTGAAATCAGTCCCGTTATGAGCCCGCCAATCCTGCATGGTCTGGGAAAAAACGGGCTCCTGGGAAAATGGTACCAGCACTTCGTTGCTCAGCGGAAACACAAACAAATCCGCCGGTTTGGTATCCGTCGGCACGTCGGTCGGCGCAACCGTCGTGGAAGTGGTAGTAGATACCGTCGTAGTCCGGTCATCCGGCACGTTGGTTACCGGCTTATCCACCGCCTGGGCTGTAGTCGGGGCAGGCACAACCGTAGTAGGGCTGTCCTGGGAATTGCCAGGATTGCTCTGGGGCAGGGCTTCCATAAACGTGGCTACCGCTACGCCGCATACCGCTACCAGGCATACCGCCAATGCCAAATAAAACCCTTTTCCGGTGAAAAATTTCTTCCAGCCGGACTTTTTATCAAAATTCATCTGACCCAAAATAAGTCCTCCATTTCACAGTCGGATTTCTGTCTATCTCTATTCTGGTCAGATTCTTTCGGGTTATTCAGACGTGTGTTTGTTTTTCCCGCGCAATTTTCATAGGACATTTCATTTGCTTTTTACGCCGGTTTCCGTTACAATAAATTCCATCTCCGATTTTTGGCGGCCCGCTGCAACAAATCAGCTGAAAAACACCACTATATATTCGGGTGCCGGGAGGTTTTGCGTTGTGGAGACTCTATCCAAAGATCAATACGCTTTCCTGGCTGCCAAAGCCCGGGACGGCGATATCCATGCCTTCGGTCTGCTGTATGAGCAGGTCTATACAGATCTGTACCGCTTCGCCCTGTACGCTTTAGGAAATACGGAAGAAGCGGAGGACGCCGTCCAGGAAACCGCCCTGCAGGCTTTCCGCAGCATCCGGTCACTGAAACAGCCGGAATCGTTTCGGAGCTGGATTTTTACCATCCTGAATACCCGATGCAGCCGCGGTATCGCCCAATTGGTCCGCCAGCGGAAACAATCCCCCCTGGAGGATTTGGAACTGCCCCAGGAGGATTTTACAGCGGATACCGATTTATCCCTCCGGCTGCGGGAACTGCTGGCAGGATTAGACCGGCTGGATCAGCAGCTGGTATTGCTCTCGGTTCTGGGAGGTTTCTCCGGTAAGGAAATCGCCCGGATTCTTCGCCGGCCGGAAGGCACCCTGCGTTCCCGGCTGCACCGGGCGCTGAAAAGGCTGCGAGGCCAATTATTGGAACAGGAGGAGGTTTCCCCATGAAAAAGCAATCCCCACCGGATCAGAAAATGGAGGCCAAATTACTGCGGGAAGCCTTATGCCGGTATCCCTTGGAGATCCCTGACGGTGTCAAGCCGGACGCCATTGTCCGCCTTCTGGAACAGGAACCCCAACCCTCATCCTTGCTATCTTCTCAGCGCCTTCGGCTGAGAACGGCAGTATCCCTGGCTGCCTGTGCCGCCGCGGTAGCCATTCTGGTACCGGTTTTTGCCTATCAGCTAAAGGGCGGGGTTAACGGCAGCGCCATCCCTCCGTCAGCCGACACCTGCCCTTCCGGGGTTCCCGAAACAAATGATGCGGATCGACTGTACGATCCCCAGTCTTCAGATAGTATGCCGACCGGAGAATCCGAGACAGCTGTTGAGGAAGGATCGTCCAATAGCCTCTCCGATCAGGGGCCCTCTCTGGACGGCACCTCCGCCACCCTTCTGCCCGCCGATTCCCTCCAGCATCTTCTTTCCAAAGGCGCTGTATTGGTGGATCTCCGGAACGCCGCCGCTTATGCCGCCGGACATATTGCCCAGGCGGAAAACCTGCCGCTGGATCAGCTGCAAAACCAAATTAGTACCCTGG
>CALWMQ010000051.1 GCA_944382025.1 uncultured Clostridia bacterium
CCTCCTGGTACACGGCGTCAAAATAGCCCTTGTCTTCCAGGCCGTCCTCGCAGATCTCAAAGCCGATCCAGCCGGTATTATTGGCGTTTTTGGACTTGCCCAGGGATCCGACCCCGCTGTGCCAGCCAGCCATATCCCACGGGAGGGTCTGGTATGTGGCGATGGAGCCGTCCTGGAGCCTGCCGATAAAGGCGTGGACGCATTTGGCCAGACCGGGCTGGTTCCAGTGGTTGCCGTACTGGTTGACCCCCAGGAGTCCATCGTCCGGTCCCACATACCGTTTCAGGTATGGGTTATTCGCCCCGGTGGAATGGACCATAATGCCCTTTACCGTGTGGCGTTTCCCGGTCTTATAGCAGTCGTTTTGAGTAAAATACAGTTGATGCAGATTCATGCTTTATCCTCCGGTTTCTTTGTTTCAGTGTGGACGTAACCTTTCCATTGTTATCCTTAGCTGCCGTTTTTTAGTACTGACCGTTCCACAGCATAGGACATAATCTCTGACGGCTGCTGTATCATTTTCACTGATGATGCCATCATACTGAACCGGTTTTGTCCATTTATGATATAACTGCTTAGAGTCCTTTCCCAGTATATGCAAACTGGGAACATTTGCCATTAAACGGGTTGCTCCGTAATCATTTGGTTAGATCAGTTGATTGTTCACTTCCTTTCGTGTTCTTTCCGAGACTCTCTACCGTACGAGGCTGGAAAAACTACAGGGGCTTCACCCTTGGACGCCATCTCCCCTTGCGGTGTCCCAAACCAACCTGTGCCGCCCTGACGGCTGCCGGTTTTAACCGCGGCGCCAACCTCTGCTGGCTGTTTCCTGCCCCACGGGCGCTCCCAGGCGTCGCCTTTTATAAAAGGCAGGCGAAAACTTGGCGTTTTTCAAATTGTAGTGCCTGTTTTCGGCCGTATACCACCTTAAAACGGTTATACCAAGCCAAAAATCTTGAAATTCAATAATAAAATCTCATATATGATATTATTATAGAACATTTGTTTGCGTTTGGCAAGTTTTTTTAATAATTTGTTTTCCAGCCCGAGCATCATGGTAATGGTTGTACCTCTGCCCTAAGAAAGGGCTATCCGGAGAAATTCTCTGTTCTTGTCCCGTATAGGCATATTATAGACAGGATGGCTTCCCCGGAATGGCGTCTACAATGACGTTCATACCTTCTGTAAAGCGATATCCCCTCAAGAGAAAGGATCCGTGCGAGCCAAAAAGCCCACACGGATCCTTTCTCTAGTCAGCACATACACCAGACTGGAATACTTGATCTTACAGGAATTTCCCACCATACGAGCGGAAATCACTTTTACACCTGTATGACCCTCCCTTTGGCTTATTTTAAAAATAATTCCTGGAACAGGGCTTCTCCCTCTTCAGGGGTATAGCCTCCAGGGGTGCGGGCAAAATTTTTCAAGCCCGGCCAACGAGCGGCATATCCATGGATTTGTTCTCGGGTTATGGTAATGCGCGGGGTAGTCAAGGCAGCAAGGATGCGGTAATAGTCGTCCCTCCCGCCAAAAAGCTGAAAAAGCTGCTGGGCGCGATCCGGAGCCATCTGTTCTCCGCGGCGGGTCAAGGCCGGCAGGAATACGGCGCAAGCCATGCCGTGGGGGATTCCGTATTCCTCAGTGAGAATGTATCCGAATGGATGAGGGAAAGCGGTACCGGTAGAGTTCAGTACCATGCCTGCCCAGAGGGATCCATAATACATCTGGTCTCGCAAAGGGGCCTCGGGCAGTTCTTCCGGGTGGGAAGCCAGCCAACGCAAGCCATTGCCGACCAGCTCCAGTGCTTTTTCGGCGCACAGGGTCTGGACATCGCCGCAGGCGGGATTAAACCATCCCTCTACCGTATGGGACAAGGCGTCCAGAGCCGTGGAAACGGTACTATTTCGAGGGAGGGAATAGGTGTAACGGGGATCGGCAAAAACCAATTTCGCGTAGCAGTTCGGATGGGTAATACTGCGTTTATGTCCGTCCCGGTCTACTGTCAGCACCGATACCGCTGTCACCTCACTGCCAGTACCGGAAGTGGTGCCCACCAAAGCGAACGGCAGAGGCGGATGCCGCAGCTGGCCAGTAAACAATTTTTCCCCATCGGTGACAGTATTGGCAGCCAGCCAGGCAGCCGCTTTGGTAGCGTCCATAACCGACCCGCCCCCGATTCCCAACAGGAACTGGGCACCGCAGCTTTCCGCGGCAAAAGCGGCGGCTTGGCACTGGCTCAACAGAGGATTAGGACCGATACCAGAGAAGATGGTAGGGTCTATTCCTGCCCTCCGCAGCATCCCCAGTGCCTCATCCAAAGCGCCGCTGGCCTGAGCGCTGTGGCTGCCAGTAATAATCAGGCAACGTTTGCCCCATTGGCGAAGCCGTTCCCCGGCATTCAGGAGGCATCCTGGCCCACTGATTACCTGTACTGGCATATGGAAGTGAAAATCCATTCTCCGTCCTTCTTTCAGGCGTGATCATATTCAGTATACCACATCTAAAAAAGGTTGGCAATTGGCCGTTGACCAACCGACTCTTTGTGTAGGAGTGCAATACATGTTGGACAGATGAATAAAAAGTAGACAGATAGAACCTCAGGGACTAAAGCTGAGTTGAAAAGGATTTCTGAAGGAAGGCGGCCATATCTTTCATTCTTTCATTTTACCGTCAGACATATATTGTACTTTTACTAGGAAAAGACCAGATTTTTAGGAATTAATTCTTGACAAAAATTGTATTTCCGCATATAATTATATGCGTTCTTGAAATTTCTCATACCGAGCATGTACCTGTGAAGGTTGCTTAAGGGGACGGGATAGTTTTTCTGCCAGGATTTGTTTTGAACATGCGCTCGTAGCTCAGTTGGATAGAGTGTTTGGCTACGAACCAAAAGGTCGGGGGTTCGAATCCCTCCGGGCGCACCAGAAGAGGGCACTAAAAAAGATGCCCAAGCGAAAAGCCTTGATTTATCAAGGCTTTTCAGCATTTTCAGGGCAAGTTTTTCAGCATAGATTCTATAGATGCCAAACGGCAAAAATCCTATACTGACAGGACTTGAACCCACAAATAGCAAAA
>CALWMQ010000052.1 GCA_944382025.1 uncultured Clostridia bacterium
ATACACGCTTGTTATAGGATTTCTGAAATGCCCTGTTCCCTACCCGCGGACAGCCGAACAGCAATGCCTCATAATCCTTATGCGGGAAATGATACTGCAGATCCACAGCACACAGTACCGCCAATGCCGCACCATAAGAATGGCCGGTAATCTTGACACAACGGATATCCGGAGTTACGCTTCGCTGGATCCGGGGCCGGATGTTGGGATGCTTATAGGCGTCAATAAAACCGGTGTGTACCCGGATTTTAGGGTTCACATTGTTATAGGGAATGCATTTTTCCCAAAAGTTCAGGTCTACCTTCCAGTCCTGGGCGGAGTTGGATCCCCGGAAGGTGATATATAAAGTATCTTCCCACCGGCGGAGATAGCATTGAATACCCGTACTCGAATCATCAATGATATCCAGGGTACACCAGGGAAATTCCGGCTGGCTGTTTTGATAGGCCAGCCCTGCCAGTTCCATCGCCTGAATCGCGTCGGCTTTGTTCATATCCACTCACCTCTTGCCAGCCTATGCCTGCTTTGGGCAAAAGGTTCCCCTTACCGGAAATGTACAGGAACGGCCGGTTTCTAAACCGCTCCTGGTAAGAGTTTAGGTATTCATCACCAGCACATCTCCGGCCCGGATCAGGGTTTTCCCCCGCGGCAGGATCATCCTGCCGTCCCGTCGGATCATCATGATCAGGGTATCCGCCGGCAGTGATAGTTCCGCAATTCTTTTCCCGCACCATTCATGCTCCGGATCCATCGTCACCTCACTGAGCCGGATCTCCGAATCCCCCTGATATGTCACTGCCCCTAACACCAACACATCGTTTTCCTGAATGAGCGTGCTTCCCCGGGGAATAATATCCTTGCCATCCCGACGGATAAAAAGCAGCAGGGTTTCAGGAGGAAGCGCCGTATCCTTGACCATACGGCCAATCCATGCATGCCCCTGATGCGCGATGAGGCGAATAAACTGAACCGGTGTTTCCTCCGAATAGTCGTTGAAGGTTTTCAGAATATCTCCATCCGCATTCATCATACGGAGTTTTCGGGAAACCCAGGGCAACAGGGTTCCTTGAATGGCCATGGAAAACAATACCACACAAAATACAATATGGAACACATCGTTTTTCATGTAAGCCGGGTTAACTGTGGCCATAATGGCAAATACAATAGATGAGGCCCCCCGCAGTCCGGCCCAGGATACCAGCCCCTGCTGGGCAAGAGGAGCCCGGAACGCCCCCAATACCGCCGCCACTGCAATAGGCCGGGCTACCAGGGTAAGGAACACTGTGATGAGTAAGGCAGGAATCAGTTGCCCCGGCATCTGGGAAGGAAAGGCCAGCAGACCCAGCATGAAAAAGATCAGCATCTGCATCAGACTGGTAATTCCATCGAAAAAATGAACCAGGGACTTTTTGTTCTTGATGGGCCGGTTGCCCAATATAATTCCCACAATATAGGCGCTGAGATAACCGTTGCCTCCGACGACCGTGGGCAGGGCGTAGGACAGTATGGCCACCGCGATAACAAAGGCAGCATCAAAGCCGTCAGTCCCAAAGGTAAAATGCCGCAGCACCCACAAGGCTCCCAAAGCGATAAGGGCACCGATCCCGACGCCATAGACAATCTGGGCGAACAGGGTGTACAGCAGTCCTCCTGCTGTGCACTCTCCGTTCATCAGGGACAGCACCACTACCGTAAGCATGTAGGACCAGGGGTCATTGCTTCCGCTCTCTACCTCCAGCAAAGAGTCCGTATTATATTTCAGCGACAACCGGCGGGACCGGAGAACCGAAAACACTGAGGCCGCATCGGTGGAACTCAGTACCGCGCCGATCAGTAGACTCTCCAGCCACGCAATCCTCAAAACATAATGGCAAAAAACACCTGTCAGGCCCCAGGTCAGGATAACGCCTGCAGAGGATAATAATATGGATTGGGCGGCCACCGGCTTGGCGGCTTTCCAACGGGTACCAAAACCGCCGTAAAACATGATGAAGATCAGTGCCACCGAGCACACTGTTTCCGCAAAGGTAAAATCATCGAAGGGGATTCGAAACAGACCATCTGAACCAAATAACATCCCCAGCAGGATAAATCCCAAAAGCATGGGAATCCCAAACCGGCTGGAAATTTTACTGGCCAGAATACAGGCCAGAATAACAGCGGATCCAAGCAGCAATGCAGCAGCCAAAAATCTACCTCCTTTCCATGGTTAGCACGGCCATATTTTCTCTTTTTCATTATAGCATACATTTCCACGAAAAAACAGAAAAGCTGTAGGAAGGTCCGTATTCCAAATGTAAACCTGGAAAAGTTTCTTCCCCATGGCTTTCCTCAGCCTGAGATGTCCTTAGCCGTCATACCAAAGGTGATCCATTTAAGAAAACACCGCAGCCGTTCCCCTCGGCTGTCACACGTTCTATTCCATGTTTTCCTATGCTCCGGAAGCCACTAAGACGCCAAGGACTACCCCCCTGTTTTGCTTTTTTCGCTGCATTCGTCCCCCACTCTCTTCTTCCCCACGTCTGAAAGCCCTGCAAAAACATCCATCCCGGACATCTAACCATGTCCGGGATGAAAATGCGAAATATGAAAGGTATTTCTGTACAGTATAGGCCTGGTTTCCTGCCTCTGATGGAGTTCGCCGCGGGATATTCTTTTCTCACCAGCCGCAACCCTTTGCTTTAGCGGGGACGACCTCCTCCTGGAATCCGGTCTCCTCCCATGCCTCCGCCTGGGTCTCCCATGCCTCCCGGCCTTGCCATGCCGCCGCTTACCGCTTCGCCGCTGTCCGACAGGCTGGTTACAGTACCGTTCAGGCTCAGGGTAGTCAGCAGAGTGCCCCCGCTGACCGTACCTCCGGTATACAGTCCATCGCTGTTTTCACCTGTACTGCCGCCCCCTGAGGAAAGGGTATAAGAAGTGTTTTGCCGCAGATCCGGGGAGCTGATAATCATCGTTTGGTAATCCTTACTGGGCGCAAAGGCAACCACACTGCCGCTGTCATCCAACAGGGTTACCAGTGTCCCTGCCTTCTGTGTGCCGGAATAGGTTATCATCAGACTGTTCTGGCCGGAAGAGGTGCTGGGAGCCTGCGCCATGCCGGCGCTTCCGGCCGCTATCAGAAGACCTCCGCTGATCTCAAAGGTGCTGGCAAAGTCCAAAGCGCCGTTCCCCCCATTGGTAGGCCCATTGATCAGGACGGTACCGTCCGTCATGGTAATAGGCCCGTTGGAATCCAGCCCATCCCCTGAAGCGTCCACTACCAGGTATCCGCCGGTAATCTTGATAAAATAATCGGAAGACTGACTGAACTGGTTTTGTCCCGGGCGCCCTCCCAGGGAAGAACTATCGTTTCCACCCGCCGCGTTCACTCCATCGTCACTGGCGGTCAGACGCACAGTACCTCCCTCGATGGTGACTGATGCCCCTTCCAGTCCCTCATAACTTTTCAGGATTTCCATTTCCCCGCCCCGGATGGTCAAATCCGCATCAGCATGGAATCCGTCATCCCCGGAGGACAGGCTATAGGTCCCTCCGCTGACAACGGCGGAACCGTTGGTGTGAAGAGAATCGTCGGAGGAATCAATTTCTATGACGCCTCCGTCCAGGTACAGAGCGCTGCCGGCTTTGATTCCTTTGGCACTGGGTGTCTCCGCGGATTCGGCAGACGTATTGCCCATAGGGCCCCCGCCCCATTGCCCCCACCCCGGACGTTCCCCATCACCGGTACTGGTACTGCTGTTCACGCTTCCTCCCCCGGTGACAATGCGGTACTCCCCCCGGTAATCTGAAGAACCGTTTCCGCCTGAATACCATCATTGCCCGCCGTAATATCAAAGCTTCCGCCATCCAGGGAAATCCAGCCTTTGGAGGTATCCTCATCATTGTTGGATTTGATGCCGTCAGAGCCGGCGTGGATGGTAATGGATCCGCCGCTGACAGCGATACTGTCCCGGCCCCTCAGGCCGTCCGAAGCAGCGGTAATGGTCAGGCTGCCGCCGGTAATCACCAGGTCGTCTTTTGTAAACACCCCATGGGCGTAATTCCCCGTAACCTCCAGCGACCCTGAGCCGTTGATGGTCAGGCTGTCCTTACAAAACAGGGCAGCGTCCGGCTCCTCCTCCCCGGTAGCGGCGTAGGCGCTTCCATCGGTGATGGTATTCTGTGTGCCGTCCTCCAGGGTCAGGATGGTTTTATCAGCCTGTTTCCCATAGATTGCCGCACCGTCAGCGCAGGTCAGACTCACTCCATTCAGCACCAGCCGAACCGTATCTTCTTTGGAGGCGTCGATCACAATTTGGCCATTGTCCAAAGTTCCGCTGAGAACATAAGTCCCCGCCGCGGTAATGGTTAACACCCGCCCGGATACGGATACATTGGCCGCCCCGCTTCCGCTGATAGCGGCCCCTGAGCCATTACACACAATCAGCGTCGCGCTGTCCCCGTCCCAGGTGGCATCGCCATCCTCTTCACTATAGCTGACAGACAGAGGAGGCGGGGTATCCGCTGAGTCAACCGATTCCCCAGAAGAGACGGCTACCTCGCCGGAAGCCCTGGCACAGCCGGCCAGGCTTGTTGTCAAGCATACACAGGCCCATATAAAAGCCCATAATCGCAGGGTTTTCATCACAATCCCCTTTCTTTTGAAGCGGTGCGGACGGCTGCCGGATCTGCCCGGGCAAACCCAGTGCCCGGATAGTCCGGCGCCAGCCATGGCACCTGGTGATCCGCCGGCTGACGCCCGGCATTACAGTTCATCCCGGAAAGTTGAAATACGCCCGCAGGAAATATTCAGGTTCCCGTTACGGCAGCGGAGCTCATCCATCAAAGCTTTTTCTGTCCCGGCCTTCTTCAGCCGGATATGGTATTGGAGTTCATACAAACTGCCCATGTTGGTGGTACGAACCCGGATCAATTCAGCCTTTCGGGTGTACCTCCCCAGCAAATCATCAAATACCCCTTCATAATCCAGACTCTCAGGAACGGTAATCTTCAATTCTTTTTCAAACTGACGGGGTTCCCCGAATCTCATCAGGGTCAACAGCAGCGAGGCTGCCCCAACCATGGCGAGAAACAGCACCGCCGCCAATAAATATCCGGTACCGGTGGCCAGTCCTACGGCCATAGCCAGGAAAATACTGCCGATCTCCCGGGCACTGCCCGGCACCGAACGAAATCGGATCAGGCTGAAGGCTCCCAGAACCGCTACGCCGGTACCCAAATTACCGTTAACCAGCATAATGACCATCTGTACGATAATCGGCAGCAGGGCTAGGGTAACAACAAAGTTTTTGGTATAGGTGTTGCGGACCATATAGAGCAGGGCGATCCCCAAACCCAGGAGCAAAGACACCAGGCTGCACAAAAGCAGGCTGGCCAGCGTCAGGGAACTGGTGTTGGTGGTTGTACTCAGGATGCTGTCAAGCATGGATTTACCCTCCTGTCAGGCAGATTCCGCAGATATTGGCGGTAGCAAAGGCCGTATTTTGAAAAAGATACAGGGTAGAGCGCCAATTTATCCAGAATGTGGCAAAGCCACAGAGGAAACGCCCCCGGAATTTTGATCTCCATTAATATCCGTTCCGTATCCATCAGCGGAAGGCTGCCGCCTCCCTGAGCCAGGTCCAGACGGTTAGCCCGCCAGCGTATATCCCGGTCAAAGGTGATCCGTAAATCCGGGTTGTGTTCCTCTATATAGGCGGTTCGGTCACAGCTGATGAGAACCTGGGGATACAGGGTCTCCCGGCTGAGAAACCAGGCGATTTCCCGGCGAATCTGTGCTTCACCGGGTTCCGGCAGCGCCGAATGGGACGATACCAGCCACTCCTCCCCGCCCGGTTCCAAAGCCCTCCGGGCTTCTTCCAGCGGCAGGGAAACCCGCCGTTTGTATACCACTCCTTTATACTTTTTCTTCAGTTCTAAAAACACCGGGTCTGTGTATCCCGGAATCCCATAACTCCGCAGACGTAATTTTTCCTTATACAGGGGCTTTTCCAGCGAGGAACGAATCAGCCGGTAATCAGCGGTATCATAATACAGGCTGCGCACCGTAGACTGGCCGAACCGGTCCGGGATCAACCGGTCTCCAGCCTTCTTGAGAAAATCCTCATACACCGCCGGGCTCAGCAGATACTTTTTCTCATAACGTTTGAAAATTCCCTGGTAAGATACCATACGCCAGGCCTCCCTCTGATTGAATGGCATCACCTTACCCCATGAAACTGAAATTAGTCTGAAAAATATGCTGTTTTCCGTATAGCGGATAAAACGCCGAAACGGCGCGGTATGAATAACCGCGCCGTTTTGGCAAAATGAGGAGGGAGAAATGAAAAAGAAGAAATCTATATAATCCTCTGGAAAAGAGGTTGTGGCTTGTCTGCCTTCCGGCAGTGGCCCATTTGGGATGGTTTTAGTATAGCAAAGGAATGTGTCCGGTTTTTGAACCTATTAGGAAGATTCTGTAAAGGGATCATGAAGATTCTTTAAAGCCGGAACCGAACGCCAGGAAGCATCCATGCCCGGACCGTAACCTCTTTCCTGAACGTTTTCCCGATTCCGCCCCTCGCTGTCACCCTTTTTTCTGTAAAGCGCATCCGCCGTTCAGACTTTTCCCGGTTCCCACATCATCAGATATCCTCCTGCCGCTGCTTTTCCCCGCAAAATACCGGACATGACAAAAAATTCCCCTAACACCCGCTTCCTGCCCTTTACAATGGGATCGGAATCCTTTATAATAATTTGGTTATACTGGAAGAATACAGCAGTAGGAATCGGAACGGCGGTAATCCCTCCGTTCCGCTTGGGCGCCCCTGGCTGCCCGGGTATCGCGAAAGGATGGATGATACATGCTACAGTTTGACGAATTGCGGCTGCGGCTGGAAAATATGCTGCCGGATATCCAGGATTTGGCCGGGGCTATCGGCCTCCAACAAATGGAAAAAGAGGTGGCCGAACTGGATATGCGGGCCTCCGCGGACGGATTCTGGGACGATATGGAAAATGCCCAGAAGGTTACCCAGCGGGCTGCCAACCTGAAAGACAGTATCGGCAAATATCAGAAGCTGGTCAGCGATTACCACGATACCCTGACCCTGATCGAACTGGCCAATGAAGAGGAGGATACCTCCCTCCTGGAGGAATGCACCCAGAATGTGGATCAGATCCAGGCCGCCATGGAGGAACAGCGTTTGGCTACCCTTCTGACCGGGGAATATGACGCCCGCAACGCCATTATGACCTTTCACGCAGGCGCCGGCGGTACCGAAGCGCAGGACTGGGCGGAAATGCTGTACCGGATGTACACCCATTGGGCGGAACGGCATCATTTTACCTATAAAATTTTGGATTATCTGGACGGGGACGAGGCTGGGCTCAAAAGCGCCTCCATCCTGATTTCAGGCCCTAACGCCTACGGCTATCTTAAGAGCGAGGCCGGTGTCCATCGCCTGGTGCGCATCTCGCCCTTTGACTCCTCCGGCCGGAGGCATACCTCCTTTTCCGCTGTGGAGGTCCTGCCGGAGCTGGATGACAGCATCCATGTGGAAATCCGGCCCGAAGATATTAAGATGGATGTGTTCCGTTCCAGCGGCGCCGGCGGCCAGCACATTAACAAGACTTCGTCCGCCGTACGCCTGACCCATATCCCTACCGGTATCGTGGTGGCCTGTCAGACCGAACGAAGCCAGTTCCAAAACCGGGATACCGCTATGAATATGTTGAAGGCCAAGCTCATTGAGATCAAGGAAAGAGAACATCTGGAACGCATTGAGGATATCAAGGGCAGCCAAGCCCAGATCGCCTGGGGCAGCCAGATCCGATCCTATGTGTTTATGCCGTACACCCTGGCCAAGGACCACCGAACCGGCTACGAGATGGGGAATATTAACGCGGTCATGGACGGGGACCTGGATGGGTTCATTAACGCCTACCTGAAGGCCGCCGCCAACGGTACCCTGGGTTATAAGGAATAATGTCTTTCGCTGCCTGGCGGCAATTCCGGGGCCGGGCATCGATGAAAGGAGCGCTGGCTATGAAACGGGTTGGTATTCTGCTGACGATTGCGGCGCTGTGCGCCTGCCTGTGTGGGTGCGGTCTCAGCGAGCAGCAGCGGGTAGCAGGCCCCGACTGGCGGATGGACTCGGTCCAGAGCCAGGAGGACGGCTCCATTCGGGCGGTAGGATCTCCCCAACGGGCGGAAAATTACCCGGATGCCGCGGTGGTGGATTTATCCTGCCGGTTTACGGAAACCGGCCTGACCCTGTCCAACCTGGACAGCGGCGAAAGCTGGACCGGTACCTATAAGCTGGCCCAGCGGGGCGGCACTGAGAGCGCCATCTATGAGATTACCTTCGATGACGGCCAAACCGCCTACGCGGTTCGGTCTGTGACTACCTATCTTGATAAGGAACCGGCGGATACCCTGATTTTGTCCGCCGGCGCCTATTCCATTACCTTCTACGCCAATTGATCAACAGCCGTTCCATACCCGCCGCAGCCGGTTTGGAACGGAGCAAGGACGGATGAAAATGGATTTTCAGCAGTTAGGCCGACGTTTTGGCATTCAAAAGCCTTTTGCCGGGTTTCAGGAACTGTCCTCCGGCAACATCAACCGCACCTATGAGGTGATATTCGGCTCCGGCGAACAGGAAGAGCTGTATATCTTCCAGCGGCTGAACACCTATGTGTTCCAGCAGCCGGAAGCGGTCATGCACAACATTCACAATGTTACCGAACACATCAAACACAAACTATTGGACCGCTATGGATCCTACGAGCGGCGGGTACTGTCCTTCCTGACGGCGGAGGACGGTAACCCTTACCTGTATGCCGAAAACGGGGAATTCTGGCGTGCCTATCAGTTTGTGGGCGGAGCCATCGCCTATGACGTCATCGGCAACCCGGATCAGTTTTATGAGGCCGGACGGATCTTCGGGGAGTTTCAGGGCTTGCTGGCGGATTTCCCCGCCGCGACCCTTCATGAGATTATTCCCGATTTCCATAACACCACTAAGCGGATGGAAGACTTCGCTGCCGGTGTCCAAAAAGATCCTGCTGCCCGCCGGAAACAGGCGGAAAACGAAATACGCTTCCTGCTGGAACGGCGGGATGAGGCCGGCCTTCTTTCCAGACTGCTGGAAACCGGTGAACTGCCCTGCCGTGTTACCCACAACGACACCAAAATCAGTAACGTGCTGTTTGACGAACACACGGGGAAAGCCCTGTGCGCTATCGACCTGGATACCGTTATGCCCGGCGCCGCCGCCTACGATTTCGGTGACGCCGTGCGTTCCGGTGCCGCTACCGCCAGGGAGGATGAAGAAAATCTGGACCTGGTTTCTTTCAGCCTGCCTTTATTTGAAGCTTTCTCCAAAGGCTATTTGCAGGAAACCGCCGGTCTGCTGACAGATCGGGAAATCGACCTGCTGCCCCGCAGCGCCTACTGTATTACCTTGGAGCTGGCTTCCCGGTTCCTGCTGGATTATCTCAACGGGGATGTGTATTTCAAAATTACCCGGCCAGACCATAACCTGATCCGTGCCCGGAATCAGATTCAGCTGGCCCGGGACATAGAAGCCAAGCTCCCTGATATGGAAAATATTATACGGAAATACCGGTAAATGGGCTGGGCCGGGAACCCAGCCTCAGAAGGCGGGGCCGGTATTCAGCTGGATTTCATTACCTGAAGGAGGGCCAATCCCATGCCTGTGTTTTCCGGAACCTTCTGGGCCTTGGTACCCGCCCTGGCCGCTATTATCCTGGCGCTGATAACAAAGGAAGTATATATTTCCCTGCTGGTGGGCATTGTCACCGGCGCCCTGTTGTTTAACCGGTTTCACTTGTTGGACGCTTTGGATACCACCTTTACCATCATGAGCCATAAGGTCGGGGATAACACCAATATCCTGATCTTTCTGGTACTGCTGGGGATGCTGGTAGCCCTGATGAATAAATCCGGAGCGTCCCGGGCTTATGGGGACTGGGCCTCCAAAGCCATCAGCACTAAAAAAGGCGCGGGGTTCGCCGCGGCGGCGCTGGGCGCGCTGATTTTTGTTGACGACTATTTTAATTGCCTGACCGTGGGCACCGTTATGCGCCCGGTAACCGACCGTCAGCACATCTCCCGCGCCAAGCTGGCGTATATCATTGACGCTACCGCCGCGCCGGTATGTATTCTGGCCCCTGTGTCCAGCTGGGCTGCCGCCGTGGGATCCTCTCTCCCCGAGGACAGCCCGGTAGACGGCTTTGCCTTGTTCCTCCGCACCATCCCCTTCAATTTTTATGCCTGGTTCACTCTGCTGATGGTAGCGTTTCTCCTGGCCGCAGACCTGGATTTCGGCAAAATGCGCCAATATCAGCTTCTGCATGAGTCTGAGAACAGGGACGGCCTGGAGGCCTCACCAGCCCCACCGCAAAAAGGCCGGGTGTTTGATCTGATAATTCCCATTGCCACTCTAATCGTCCTGTGCGTCGCCGCCATGCTGTATACCGGCGGGATCCTGGAGGGAAATTCGGTGGCGCAGGCCTTCGCCGGCTGTAATTCCTCCCTCTCCCTGGTTTATGGTTCTTTCTTTACTATCCTGCTGACCTTTTTACTGTATGTGCCTCGCCGGGTAGTGTCTTTCCAAGAATTTGCCGCCAGCCTGACGGAAGGATTTAAGGCCATGGTTCCCGCCATCCTGATCCTGACCTTTGCCTGGACACTCAGCGGCATCTGCGGGGAAGGCTATCTGGAGGCGGGCCGATTCGTAGGCGGCCTGGTCGGCGGCAGCCGTATTGGGCAAACCCTGATGCCACCCGCGTTTTTCCTGGTAGCGGCTGGCCTTGCTTTTGCCACAGGCACTTCCTGGGGCACTTTCGGTATTCTGATTCCTATCGCGATGGCCGTGTTTTCCGGTTCCATGACCTCCCTGATGATCCTGACAGTGGCCGCCATTTTAGCCGGGGCGGTGTGCGGGGATCATATTTCTCCCATCTCCGACACCACGATCCTGGCTTCCACCGGCGCCCAATGCCATCATATCGATCATGTGGCGACCCAGCTGCCCTACGCCCTGGTGGCGGCAATCTGCAGCTTTTTGGGATATCTTTTGGCGGGGATTACCGGAAATGGCTGGCTGGGCCTGTTTGCCGGTGGGGCGCTGCTGCTAGGCGCGCTGCTGGCGCTATACGCCCGCTCCCGGCGTATCCGGAAAAATGGAAAGAGTTCCTAGGTGTGGGAATCTTCCGGGGAGAATTGACAGATCCCCTCTTGTATGCTATACTGTATAGGTATTCTAACTGCACGAACTGACCTCACATAGTTGTAAGTCATCGTCCGTTTTATGATTTACAGCTGTGTGAGTTTTTTTGTGGCTGGAATATGGAATTTTTTAATGGAGGTACCTCGCTATGAACAAGGGTACAGTAAAATGGTTTAATCCGGAAAAAGGCTTCGGCTTCATTTCCAACGATGATGGCGGCGACGACGTTTTTGTACATTTCTCCGCTATTCAGGCGGATGGCTTCAGGACCCTCAGCGAAGGTCAGAAGGTGACCTTTGATACCGAGCCCGATCCCAAAAACAGCAGCAAACTGCGTGCCGCTAATGTAGTCGTGGTGGGCTGAGATCCCTCCCCGGATTTTCCTACAAAACAGCTGGTTCGCTCATCATGAAAAAGCCGCAGGCGGAGTTGATTCCGTTTGCGGCTTCCTTTTTTGTTTTTAATTAGTATACGGGGGCTGCCCCTCGGGCGTTCCGAACCTCTTGCGGCGCCAACCTCTGCCCGATGTTTCCCGCCCCACGGGATACAGCGGGGGCTCCGCCCCTCGACCCCTGCCTCCTCTTGCGGTGCCCAAAACCGCCCCGCGCCGCCCTGGCGGCGGCCGGTTTTGACCGCGGCGCCAACCCCTGCTCGCTGTTTCCCGCCCCGCGGGATACGTCGGGGGCTCCGCCCCTCGACCCCGCCGCCTTTTGAAAAGGGCGGGCGAAAACTTTCCATACCAATCGGGAAGGGGCCAATTCTATAGCAGTTCCGTTAATTCCTCCAGGCAGCGGATGCTATAGGTGACGGTTCCATCCGCGGGGACTTCCAGCCCCATAGGGTTATACCAACAGGTATCCACTCCCGCGTCGTGACCGCCTTTCATATCGGAAAGCAGGGAATCTCCTACCAGTATAGCCTGTTCCCGCCGAAAATCGGGGATACGGGCGAAAACATACTCGAAAAAAACCGGACTGGGTTTCTGTGCCCCAGCCTCCTCGGAGACAAAAACCCTGTCCAGATACGGCATCAGCCCGGAAGCTTCCAAACGCGCCCGCTGGGTCTGGGCTACCCCGTTGGTCACAATATACAGTTGGTGCCGGCGCCTCAGTTCCCGGCACACGTCCAATGCCCCTTCTATCAGGTCATGGCCTCTGGACAGCCCGTCCCGGTACTGCCGTTCCCATTCTTCCCCGTCTCCAGGCCACCCCAACTGGCTCAGCAGCCGGGGAAATCTCTGCTCCAATACCTGTTGCCGGCTAATCTCACCCCGCTCCATCCTGTCCCACAATTCCCGGTTAATAGTGGAATAGAGAGCGGTCTGTTCCGGCGCTGGCTTCCGGCCATGCAGGCGGAAAACCCCTTCCAGCGCCTTTCGCTCAGCGGCCCGGAAATCCAGCAGGGTATCATCCGCGTCTAATAAAATAAATTTTTTCATGCCGTCCTCCTTAATCCATGGTCTCTGGGAAGGTTTTTCCTTCCGCCACGCGTCTGTCAGCAATACACCTGTGCCCACTGCCAGCTCACGCTTTCCTGATGCTCCTTTAACAGCCTTCCTCAGCCTAGAAGATGGCCAATAACCGCGTTGGACAGCAGAAAGCCTTCACGGGTTAAACGGATGCCTGCCTCGTCGCTGACAATCAGGTGGGGCGGCAGACTGGCGGCCCGCCGTCTCCAAACCATTGGCAAAGTCTCCCCAAACGCTTCCTGAAAGGCGGATTCCGTAGCCCCCTCTGTCAGCCGGAGACGCAGCATAAGGAATTCTTCCCGTGTCCCCTCCCCCACAGCGTCCGGGCCGGGATTTTCCGTCTCCGGAGGGTTCCCCGCTAAAAACCCTGCCAGATCCCGGGGATAATAGAATCGATGGCCTCCTATATAAGAGTGGGCGGCCGGGCCCAGCCCCAGATAGTCTTGTCCGGTCCAGTATTTTAAATTATGCCGGCTCTCCCGGCCGGGCGCCGAAAAATTGGAAATCTCATATTGGCGGTATCCCAGCCTGTCCAATGCCTCACAGGCCGTTAAGTACAGGGCAGCACACTGGTCCTCGTCTGGAAGGCACATTCCTGCCTGCCGGGCGGCAAAAGGGGTACCCTCCTCAATTTTCAGCAGATAAGCGGATACATGGTCGGCACCCAGCTCCCGGCATACCGCCGCCGACTGTTCCACCAAGGCCGGTGTCTGTCCCTCCAGCCCCAACATCAGGTCCAGAGAACGGTTCCGGATTCCGGCACGGTACGCCCCTTCCATGGCTCGTTCCACATCCCCGGGTGTATGCCTGCGGGACAGCCCTCTCAGCTCCTGCTCATGGGCTGACTGCATTCCCAGGGACAGCCGGTTCCCGCCTGCCTCGGCAAACGCCCGGAGAGTTTCTTCCAGGTCATCCGCCGGATTCGCCTCCAGCGTAATCTCCCCGTCCTTTAACCCAAAACAGGCTTTGGCCTTCCGGACCAACCTGGCCAGGCGCCCTCCCCCCAGCAGAGAGGGGGTCCCACCTCCTAAATACAGGGTATCAGCCTGCTCTCCGGACAGGCGGTCCTTCCATTGGTCAAGTGCCCTCTCTATACCCTGTGTGTAGGTGTCCAGCAGTTCTGAATTCCAGCCGGATCCTCCCGGAGCGTGAAAAGGCAGGGAATAAAAATCACAATAAGGGCATTTGGAAATACAGAAAGGCACATGGATATACAGCCCCAGCAATCAGGATCCCCCCTTTTTTGAATTTCCATAGGCTTCCCGGGCTTTTGGTGGCAGCCTTTGCCAGCCGGCACGTGGGCCGGGAACCCGGATTCCCCTGCCCCCGTCTCCCCATATGAACAGCCGGGGCCGCCGTTCCCTCAGAGAACCGGCGGCCCTTGTTTTCCCATATGGATTTAGGCTTCAAAAAACGCCTTGTGTACGGCGGAAACCGCTCGGTCAGCGTCCTCGGCGGCAATCAGCACCGACACTTTGATTTCACTGGTGGAAATCATCTGGATGTTCACATTCGCCGCCGCCAGGGCTTCGAACATCAGGGAAGCGGTACCCTCATGGGTTTCCATGCCGGCGCCGACCACCGAAACCTTGGCCACGCTGGTATCATAGCTCAGGGATTTAGCTCCCACCATATCACAGTATTCCTGGAGGGCCGCCACCGCCTCATCTCCCTTGTCCTGGGGCACGGTGAAGGTGATATCCTTGGTGCCGTCCCGGCCCACCGACTGGAGGATAATGTCCACATTGATATGGGCCTTGGCTACCCGGGAGAAAATCTTAAAGGCGATACCGGGCTCATCCGGCAGGCCCACAATCATAACACGAGCCACATTGGTATCCTTGGCTACTCCCTTAATCAGCATTTCTTCCATCTTCGCGACCTCCTTGACTTTGGTGCCGGGCACCGCTTTCATGCTGGACAGGACTTCCAGCTCTACCCCGTATTTTTTCGCCATTTCCACCGACCGGTTGTTGAGGACCTGGGCACCCAGGGTGGCCAGTTCCAGCATCTCGTCATAGGTGATTTCCTGGAGCTTCCGGGCATCCGGAACCTTCCGGGGATCGGCGGTATATACCCCTTCCACATCGGTATAGATCTGGCACAGATCGGCGTGCATGGCGGCGGCAATCGCCACCGCGCTGGTATCCGACCCGCCCCGGCCCAGGGTGGTTACATCCTCGTACCGGTTCAGCCCCTGGAACCCGGCAACCACCACGATTTTCCGCTTATCCAGCGCCGCGCGGATACGTTCCGGATTGACCCGCTTGATCCGGGCGGAAGAATAGGTGGAATTGGTTTGGAATCCCGCCTGCCATCCCAGCAGGGAGATGACGGGAAATCCCATGTTCTCAATGGCCATCGCCAGCAGGGCAATGGAGATTTGCTCTCCCGCCGCCAGCAGCATATCCATTTCCCGTTTACTGCCTTTGGGATTGATCTCCTTGGCTTTCTCGATCAGGTCATCGGTGGTATCGCCCTGAGCGGAAACCACCACCACCACATCGTGGCCTTCCCGATAGGTGTCGGTGACAATCCGGGCTACGTTCATCACCCGCTCGGCGTTGGCCACCGAGCTGCCGCCGAATTTCTTGACTACCAGCATACTCTGTATCTGTCCTTTCTTGTGGGGAATATCCCCAGAGATGGGTTGGGATTTATTCAAACCGGACTTGGGCGCCTTGGCTGTCGCAGTCGAATACCGACACCTGCCAGCCATGAAGGCCGGCGGTTTGCAGGCGCTGAGACGCCTGGGAGACAAACTCCCTGTTATCCCGGTCGATAATCGCCAGAATAGAAGGCCCTGCCCCGCTGATGGCCACCCCGTAGGCTCCCAGATCGTAAGCCGTATAGAAAATCCGCTCCGCTCCGGGTATCATGGGGAACCGGTAGGGCTGATGGAGCCGGTCCTGGACCGCCACCCGCAGGTTCTGCAGGCTGCCGGAGAACAGAGAAGCCGTCATCAGCGCCGCCCGGGACAGGTTATATACCGCGTCCTGACGGGTGACTTGGGTGGGCAGCGCTGCCCGGGCCACTTCGGTTTTCAGCTCAAAGTCCGGGATCAGCACCGCGAACCGGATGCGTTCCGATACCGGTACGCTGACCGAATGGACCCGGCCGCCATCCATCACCGATGTCACCAGCCCTCCCAGCAAAGCGGGCGCCACGTTATCCGGATGGCCCTCCAGCTCTGCCGCCAGATCGGCCACATCCTCCTTGCTCAGGGGGCTGCCCAGCAGGGTGTTGGCTCCCAGCAGCCCCGCCACCAGGCAGGCAGAGGAACTGCCCAGCCCTCTGGCCATGGGAATGTTGTTTTCCTGCAGGATATGCAGGCCGTGAAAGGGGCGGCCGCACCGCTGGTACAACACTTGGGCGGTATGATACACCATATTGCTTTCATCCATGGGGATAGGCACCCCATCGGCGGACTCGATATGGCAGCCGTCCGCCTCTTCCATCCATACATGGTTATATAGGGTCAAAGCCAGGCCCAGGGCGTCAAACCCGGCTCCCAGGTTGGCGCTGGAGGCCGGCACACTGATTTTCAGCATTTTGCGTCTCGCCTTTCGTTCCAGGGGATCCTCACAGATCCGCCAGCCGGATCCGGCTGGCTACCTCTGCGCCCTGAAAGGACTGAAGGGCGGCATCCAATTCCTTTTCCGGTAATTTCTGCGTGATAAAGGCCACCTCATCCTCCGGTGCCTCGGGGTAAGTCAGATACTCCACCTGGCCCAGAGCGGACTGGATCTGGTTTTTAGCGGCCTGTTTATCGGCGGCCTTCAGCCGTACAAAAACAGCTGTCTGCCCCTCGGTGTAATCCACCACATAATCCTCGCTGCCCCGTTCCCAGAACAGGTACTTCCGGGCCTTCAGGTGTTTTACCTCGTCAATCACATCCGCTACCACAGCGGAGGCTGTCGGCAGTTTGCCCGCGCCCTGGCCGTAAAACATCACGTCACCGATAGCGTCGCCCCGCACCATAATGCCGTTGAACACGTCCCGCACATCCGCCAGCAGGCTGGATTGATTAATCATCATGGGGGCCACAATGCCATACAGGTGCCCGTCCCCACGCTTTACCGCCCGGCCAATGAGCTTGATGACCCGGTGGGAAGCCGCGGCATATTTCACGTCCTCGCTGGAAATATGGGCGATGCCTTCGGTGTGGATCTGTTCCGGATACACATGCTTGCCGAACGCCAGAGAAGCCAGAATACAAATCTTCCGGCAGGCGTCGTGGCCCTCCACATCGGCGGCGGGATTCCGCTCGGCGTACCCCAGCTTCTGCGCCAGAGCCAGAGCGTCCTCAAAGCTCATCCCATCCTCGATCATTTTGGACAGCATAAAATTGGTCGTCCCGTTCAGGATCCCGGCGATCTCATACACCTCGTTAGCCGCCAGGCACTGGTCAATGGGCCGCAGGATCGGGATACCGCCGCCTACACTGGCCTCAAAGAGGAAATTCAAATTGTTTTCCTTGGCGATTTCCAGGAGTTCGTCTCCCTTGGCCGCCACCAGCTCCTTATTGGAGGTAACCACGCTTTTCCCCGCCAGCAGGCAGCTCTTGACAAAATCATACGCGGGATGCAGCCCTCCCATGGTCTCCACCACAATGCGGATATCCGGATCCTTCAGGATATCCTGAAAATCCTTGGTAAACAGTTCCGCGTACGGCAGGTCGGGAAATTCCCGCAAATCCAGAATCCGTTTGATCCGGATTTCCTCGCCCGCCTTGTGGGCAATGCTGTCCCGGTTTTTCCGCAGCACCTCGGCCACTCCGGAGCCTACCACCCCATGGCCCAAAATCGCAACGTATATCATAGCTACCTCCATCGTTTCCTGTCCCCCGGGGGCAGGCGGTTTATTTGATCAGCTCATTGGACACCCGGGTAATCCGTTCCACGCCCGGGATCTGCCCCAGGGACTGGATAAACTGGTCTACCGGCAGAGCCATCCGATCCGTCCTGGCGGATATGGATACAGTGGCGGCCCCTCCGGCTGGAATGTTCTGGTTCACCGTCAGGATGTTGGCACCCGCGCCCGCGAAAGCGGTCAGCATGCTGGACAACACCCCTGGGCGGTCCCGGAGTATGGAATGGATGGTCAGGATCCGCCCCGACCGCTCCGCGTCATAGGGAAACACCGCGTCCTTATACTTATAAAAGGCGCTGCGGGAAATCCCGGCTTGCCGGGCAGCCTCCGCCGCCGTGGAAGCCTCCCCGGACAGCAGCAGCTTTTTAGCTTCCAGCACCTTGACGAACACGTCCGGCAGCACCTGAGGATCCACCAGCAGCAGCTGGCTTTTGGGTTCCTGTTGTTCCATATTGTCCACCACCCGCGTACGGCTGTTTTGCTGTGACATACACTATATCACCACTGTACGCTGGATTCAAGAAAATGTGATGGGGGTTTTTAGCCGATTTTCTCTGTTTATTCAATTTATCTCCTATTTTCTATTGATTTCTTCCGTTTCCTGCCGATTTCATTTTCCACCTTTTACACCACATGGTGAAAAACCTTTCAAAAATCTTGTGGAGATTCTCCAAACCGGCCTTTTGCTTTTCTATCCCCGCAATTGCCCAAGGTTCCGGGGCATACTAGGAAAAAAGCTGAAAAGAGGGATTTCCTTTGCTGAATCCGTCCAGCCCCGCTCCTTTGACTCCGGACCATACCCTTCAAAAACGCCTGCGGTTCCTTCTCAATCTCTTGTATTTCGGCGTATGCGCCGGGCTGGCTGCCTTGGTGCTGATAGGGGTTTTTAAATGGCTGCTGCCCTTTGTACTGGCTTTCGTCACCGCCGCCCTGCTCCAGCGCCCTATCCGTTTCCTGGTGGCGAAAACCGGCGTCAACCGCCAATACTTTTCCGTAGCCCTGATGATCCTGATGATCCTTTTACTGGCGGGCGGCATCGCTTTGCTTTGCTGGCGCTTGGCGGTTACCGTTGCCAATTTCCTTGCCAATGAGCAAAATCTGCGGGCGATTCAGGAGGGGATTGCCGGTATCACTCAGGCAGCCAGGGATGTTCTTGATCGGATGTCCCAGCGGCTGTCACCGGAGGCTTTAGCAACGGTGAATACCGCTATTGATTCCCTCTCCGGAAAGCTGATAGACGCCTTGTCCGGGCTGTTTGCCGGCGGGGCTGCCTGGCTGATGCGGTTTGCCGCCCAGTCCCTTCCCATGCTGGCGCTGAACTTCTTTATCTGGGTGCTGGCCTCCATCCTGCTGTCCATCCACTACCAGGATGTCCGGGATTTCCTGATCCGGCAGATCCCTGTCCCCTTTCTGTCTCTGCTGCGGGACGTCAAAGGCTTGTGCGGCGCCGCCGCCTGCAAATTGCTCAAGGCTTACGGCCTTCTGATGCTCCTCACCTTTGCCGAATTATCCGTGGGGCTGCTGATTCTGCGTGTTCCCTATGCCATTCCGGTTGCGGCACTGATTGCCCTGGTGGATATCCTGCCGGTGCTGGGTACGGGGACTGTGGTCATTCCCTGGGCGGCAGTATGCCTGCTCACAGGCAATACCCGGCTGTTTATCGGCCTGCTGGTCCTCTACGGCGTGATCACCCTGGTACGCAACATTCTGGAACCCCGGCTGGTCAGCCGCCAGACCGGCTTACATCCCCTTGCGGCCCTTTTGCTCATGTACCTGGGCCTGCGGCTGATGGGAATTTGGGGCTTACTGCTGTTCCCCCCTCTGGCTATGGCGCTCCAGCAGCTCCACAACGCCGGAAAACTGCGGCTGTGGAAATAGGATTTTCCGGCGGCTATCCGTAGGGCTGTAGGCCGCGCCTTGGAAAGAAAACGGACGGAACCGGGGCGGGCCTCCTGGTTCCAACGGCCAGGTATATCCGCCGCGTCTAATCCCCCTGAAACCAGCCCCCCTATTGACGGCTTTATCCCGCATACTTTCCATTCCTGACGGCCCTGCGTTTGCGCCGTTTCCGGATATTTTTCCGGCTGATCCGCCCTTGCCTTCATACAACACAGAAAACCCGTGCCCAAGCGGCTTTTACAGCCGGTAGGCACGGGTTTTGATGGGGACTCTTCTCTGCCCCGTATATCATCCTGATAGCGTTTGCTCCCAGACGCCGGGGAACAGCCTCCAGCAACCTATCCGTCAGCCGGGTTCCTGATCCTGTCCCTCATCGTTGTCAGTATCCGGGACAACAGGATCCGGTTCCGGCTCGGGTTCAGGAGAACCGTGGGCAGTACAATAGCCGGGCATGAATTCCGGCTTATACACGCCGATTTCGGTCTCCGGACACCCATCAGTCGCCAGCATCCCTGTGGAATAACAGAACTTGGCTTCCACGGTATTTCCCTTTTGGGTGAAGCTGCCGGGTTCCTTGCCCTCTACCAGAATCTTCATCACCTTGCTCCACAGGTTCCGGGCATACGGTTTTTGGGCGTTGGTCAAGGTCTGAGTATGGTCATACCCAATCCAACTGGCACCCACATAATATGGGGTGCCGCCCACAAAGTAGGCATCCCGGCTCTCCTGAGTGGTACCGGTTTTGGCGAATACCTCCCAGCCGGCCCATTCCTTGGCCAAGGCCGCGGCGGTAGGCTGATGCTTACCAGTAACCACATGCTGGAGAAGCCGGTTCATGACATAAGCGCTATCGGTATCCAGAGCCTGCAAGCTGACCCGGGGAGTCATGGGCAGGATCTGCTCCCCGGAATTCTCGTCATCGCCGCCAACCATCACCTTCTCATAGGTATACGGTTCATTGTAATATCCGCCGTTCCCGAACATTTGATAAGCGGCCGCCATTTCCCGGGCATACACACCCTCGGTCAGTCCGCCCAGGGCCATAGGCGCCAAATCTATATCGGTATGGCCTTTCCCATCAGATTTGATCAAAGTCGTCATCTTCAGGTTGTTGGTCAGGAAATCAAAGCAGCGCTGGGGTGTCAGCTGCTGGCACAGCCGCCCGGCTACCGTATTCAGAGACTTCTGCAACGCCTTGTCCACCAGGGTTATACCGCTGTCGGTAGGCCGGTTCTGTCCAAAGTTCTTGGGCCAGTTGGTACCGTTCGGCAAGGTAATATAGCAGTCCTGCACCTGGGAGGAAAAATGTATCAGATTGTTCTGGATAGCCAGAGAATACACGCTGATGGGCTTCATGGCCGAACCAGGCTGTCGTTTGGAGCTGGTGGCGCGGTTCAGAACCCGGTTTCCGGTCTTTTCCCCCCGGCCGCCTACCACGGCCACCGTTTTCCCCGTATAATCCATCACATAGATGGCAGCCTGGGGATCCTGATCATCCCCCTCAATCTTTTTCGGAAAATTGGCGTCATCGGCATATATGGCTTCCACTTTGGCCTGAAGCTCCGGATCCTCACAGGAATAAATCCGCAGGCCGCCGTAGTACACCATATTTGTGGCGTAAGTCTCCGGATAGCCATAGGTTTCCATGAGATCGTGTATCACATCATCTATCAGGGTATCAGTATAATAATCCTGAATATCCACCACCTTGGCACTGCTCTTGAACACCAGCTCCTCGCCATAGGCCTGAATATACTCATCATCGGTAATGAAGCCCAGCTCATGCATTTTATACAGCACAGTACGCTGGCGGGCACGTACGTTTTCAGGATGGCGGTAGGGGTCGTATTTGGAGGGGTTCTGCGTGATGCTGGCGATCACAGCGCACTGGGCCAGGGTCAGATCCTCTACCTCCACTCCAAAATAATAGTTGGCGGCGGCTCCCACCCCGGTGATGCCGCTGCTCAGGGGCAGGACATTGAGATAGGCTTCCAGGATCTCATCTTTACTGTACCAGTTGCGTTCCATTTCAATGGCCCGCATGATCTCGGTAATCTTCCGCTCGATCCGGTGGTCATCCTCCTCGGTGAGCACCTTAATCAGCTGCTGGGTCAGGGTGGAACCGCCGTATTCGGTGGAAGAGAAATGAAGGATCAGGTTGGCAAAGGCGGAAATCGTCCGTTTCCAGTCCACACCATAATGCTCATAAAACCGTTCATCCTCGATAGCGATGACCGCATTCTGCATATTCAGGGGGATGGAGCTGAGGCTCTTCCACTTTTGCTTCGTTCCCTGCAGGCGCAGAAATTCCTCATATTCCCCCGTATCGGAATTTTTCACCATGACCACGCTGGTCTGGTTCTGGGAGATCTTGCTCAGGTCAGGAATTCCTTCCGTCCCATCAAAGTTGGTTACCACATACACCGCCAGCACGCAGCCCACAATACTCCCGGTAATAGCGCCGATGAGCATAATAGTCAGCAGACATTTGAAAATGGCAGAAATGACTTTCAGGGTAACTTTCACCACTGGATTTTTGGTCCACGCTGGTTTTTTTGCCATGGAGTCATTCGCCTCCTCACATTCAGAATAAGGGTTCCGTTTGCTTCTCCCGCCAAGGGGACGGTGGGAAAGGGCGGTAACCCAGGGGGTATCCCCCACAAGGAATTGTGCGCATTAGGCAAAAGCTGGCCTTTGGATTTACCGAAACGCACAAAACCACGTTCCTATCTTATAGCACCCGCCAGAAAATGTCAAATATCAAAACTGTAAGAGTTTTGACAGGATTGTAACCGTATGTTGCGGAAATTGTCTGAACCCCCCCTTCTGTCCCAGGCTCATCCGTATAAATCCGGCGCTTTTTCACCATACTATATCCAGATTCATCCAACAGCTATGGTTGACCGACAGGAGGGACTTTATGCAGAAGGAATCAAATCATATTCCCCATGACCCTGCCATATCCCAGGAAGTCAGAACCGAACCGGACAGGCCGTCCTTGGACACGGAGAATATGCTCAATTCTTCACAGGGAACCGCCCACAGGTTTCCGGTTCAAACGGCCGTCAGCATAGGGATAACCGTGCTGTGCGCTGTTACCGGCGTTCTGCTGTGGGGAAGCCTGTACTTCAGGGGAAACTCAGAACCCGATTCCCCTCCGGTGGCGGTCACGCCGGTATCCACCAACAGTACCACCGGGATACAGCGCTATCTGCGTGCCTGGGAGGGAAAATTAGCCCTGTTTACCGGGGATAACCCCGCGCCGGACCAGGTCTATGATGTCTATATCCAGACCCTGCCGCCTGAGGAACAGGAGAGGCTCAACCAGGGGATTACCATTGTCAGCGACGAGGAATTAGCGGGATGGCTGGAGGATTATACCAGCTAGGCCTGCCTGAAGGCCGCACCCTCCCGCCATAATCCCCGGTCTCAGGCTCCTGCGCCTGCCACGTGACCGTAACCCCGCAACCATACTCCAGTTACGGGTTCTATCTCTTTCTGCGGGATTGGCCTCCTCTCGCCGGAAGGGATCCCTCGCCTTTTTGTCTCACCGTCTAAACCGGTAAAATGCCTGTCGAAAGGTCAACTGGAAAGCAGTAAAACACACAAACATGACTATCTGACGGGAAGTGCCCGTTCGTCCCGCGCTTCTTTTGACTAGATCCCCCTCTCCGCAGAGGACAGGCCGGGGTTTAGCCCCGGTATTCCATCCC
>CALWMQ010000053.1 GCA_944382025.1 uncultured Clostridia bacterium
AAGCGGCCGGCCTGGAACCGGACCATCCGTGGAATACGGGCATCCTCCAGGAAGCGGTATACAGCTTCGGCGAACTGCCGGCCGGTTATTTTCCCGGCGAGGCGTTTTTCCAGCCGGATCAGAGGCCTGACCAACCGTAAACGGATCCGGTTGAGATGAGCGAGGGCCCGGCTGGTTTCAGGGGTATTCTCAGCGGTTAGCCCTTCCGGGTTCCAGACCCAGTCCTCTTTCCACTGGCGGCCCCGGATACGCCACTGGAACACATAATTTTCCAGCAGGGAGATGGAACGGGTGGAGAAACCGGACAGCCCTGTTTTCAGCAGGCGCAGCACTTCTTCCGTATCCCATCCCTGAGTCACGCAGCGGAGGGCGGACAGCAGGTAGGTAAACAGGGGCTGAGACAGAATGTCTTCCCGCTGATCCATGTAATACGGGATTTGGGCCTGATCCAGGGCGATATCCAGCAGGCCTTGATAGTCTTCCAGATGGCGGACAACGATGGCGAAATCCCGGCTGTAACCACCATTCTCCCGCAGGAGGCGGCGAATCGTCCGGGCTGCCCAGCGGGATTCTTCCGCGGCGTCCCGGCAGGGAACGATTTCTACCGAGGTTACCGGCTGGTCCAGCGATGACGGGCAAGGGAGAAAGCAGTTGGCTTCCAGAGCACGCAGGGCGGGATCCGCGGTGCGCTGATTTTCCGTGACATACCGGATTTTGGCTACAGGGACATTATTTTGTCTGGCAATATCCAGTAATCGTCCGGCAGTGCGGATCACGGGGGAAAAGCGTCCAAAGCCTTTTTGAACATCGTCAATGGTATCCGAGCAAAGGGCAACGGTTGTTTTTTGGGCCCGCCGGAGGATGACAGACAGAATTTGCAGTTCCTGAGGGGTAAAACCTTTAAAGGCGTCCACATATACCATGGCGCCGTCAGCAATATGGCTTTCGGACATACGGGTGGCCAAGATTGTCAGGTCATCTTGCGGGTCGATGAGCTGGGCCTGATAGGCCAGGGCGTCAAAGGCGGAAAAGATCAGGGAAAGTTCCCGGGTTTTTTGTTTCAGCGTGCCGTCCTCCAGGGTATCGGAGGCCTTTTCCAGCAGGTCAGGGGAGACGGCGCATTGTTTGCATTCGGTGAGCATGGCCAAAGCGGAACGGATGTATTCCGGGTCGGAGATATGGCGTTGATAGAGGCGGAGTTGTTGGGAACAGGCTTCAAGGGCCTGGCTCATTAGCAGGGTACGTATGCCATCGTCCATCCGTTTGCCAGCGATGCCGCCGATTTCCCGGAACACCGTTTCCGCCAGCCGGGTAAAGCTGAGAACCTGGACATGCCCGGACAGCCGGGCCCCTAACCGATGCAGCAGTGCCCGTTCGCTTTCGAAGGAAAATTGTTCGGGAACCAGCAGGATGAGAGGAAGGGGTTCTTCCATACGGGCCAGCTGTTCCAGTTCCTCCATAATGGCATAGGTTTTACCCGAACCGGAGCGCCCCATGAGAAGCTGCAGCATTTATATCGCCACCTTTCGACCAATAAGAAAAGTATACAACATTTTTTGCGGAAAGAAAACCGTTGGGCGGGAAAAAAGGCGGATAACGATAGGACCACTTAATAGGACCGGTCATATTACCAGACCCACAGAACAATATAACCGCAAAATTTTCATACAATTTATAAAAATAGTATAATATATATTGAATAATTAACGTTAATATATGCAATTAAATATAAAGTTATAGAAAAATATGAAGCTAACACGAAAGAGGGTAATCCACATTTGTTGTGTAAATGCACAAAAGTTTTTCCCAATTATTTGTGCGATAGGCTGATTGACACAAGGGCAAAGATGGTTTACAATGAAGTCACTGGATAAGACGTTATAACCAGTTGGCGGATGGGCAGAGGGGCCCGATGAGGAGTGAAGGGTATGGAAGATTTCAGGCCTCCTAAATATTTCCAGGTAAAAAAAGCTATTGTTGAAAAAATTGATAATGAGGAATTTACCATTGGGGAACTGATTCCCAGCGAGCGAGAATTGATGGCGCTGCTGCATGTCAGCCGGATTACCGTCCGCAGAGCTATAGAAGAGCTGGAACAGGAAGGATACCTTTATAAGGTTCAAGGTAAAGGAACCTATGTGAAAGGGGATCAAAACAGTCAGGATCTTATCTCTATTACCAGCTGTACCCAGGATGTGGAACGGCTTGGAATGAAGCCCAGCAGAAAAGTTCTTTACGCCAGGGTAGCGCCGGCAGATAAAAAGCGCCAGCGGAAACTGAACCTGGGGGATAACGATCAGGTATTCGCCCTTTCGAGGATTTACTATGCCGATGATGAACCGATCAACTACACCCGCACATATCTGACGTACAAATATTTCCGGGGGATCGAAAAATATGATTTTGCTAAGGAATCCCTTTATCAGGTGATTGAAAACCAATACGGCATTCCCCTTAGCCGAGCGAACCGGAGCGTGGAAGCCATTATCGCCCGGGATGAAATTGCTGAGTATCTCCATGTGCCTAATGGGGTGCCTCTGCTGCTGTTCCAGTGCACTACCTATGGGATGGTGGGGGGCAAGGAGGTGCCGGTGGAAACCTTTAAATGCTGCTACCGCAGCGACCGGTTTAAGTTCTATATCAATCAAGTAAGATAGCTGTTTCCCGGCCGGTTTTCCGGCTGGTGGAGATAGAGGTTCGGAAATCCTAAACTTTTACTTACAAAGGAGAATCTGCAATGAAAACGACATGGAAAAAAGCATTAGCACTTGCGGTATCCCTGTTGATGACCATGGCTCTTTTTGCCGGCTGTAACGACAATCAAAGCAATGACGGCGATGGAAAGAAAAAGGTTGCCTTTGTGTGCTCCGCGGCCGGCCAGAACGACACCGGCTATAACAAATCCGCTGTGGATGCCCTGAAGAAGGTGGCTGATGAACTTGGATTGGAGGCCAATATTGTAGAGCCCACCAATGGCGTCCCTGCCGCGCTGGAAGAGATGGCGGAACAGGGCTATGAATTGATTTTCAGCCTGGAGTACGACTTCGACGCCCTGATCAAAGGGGAGGGCAACGCCAAGCCGTTGGCTGAGCAGTATCCCGACACGCATTTTGTGGTGTTCAATGACAATCCCAACGTCAATGAGGACGGTTCCACCAAGTTCAATAATGTGACCTCCGTCTTGTTTGATGTTCACGAAGCCTCTTATCTGGCAGGCTATCTGTACGTCCACCTCAATGAAAACAACGAAAAGCTGTTCACCGGAAGCAATTACAAATTCACTTCTACCAGCGACAAACGCGCGGTTGGCTTTATAGGCGGCACCAATTCCAATGGTATTCTGGTGTATTCCTATGGCTTTATGCAGGGGATCAATGACGCGGCTAAGGAATATGACAATGTGAAATATGATTATTACGCCAAGTATGATGCGGGCTTCACCGATACGGCGCTTGGTAACACCACTGCAGGCACCTTCTTTAGCAACGGGGCGAACATAGTATTTGCCGACTGCGGCAGCGTGGGCGATGGTATCACCGCACGGGCTAAAGAGGACGGCAAGCTGGCGATTCAGGTTGACGCCAATCTGGATTCTCAACAGCCTGGTTATGTTTTGACCTCCGTACTGAAAATCACCGGTGTTCCTGTGGATACCATTACCAGAGCGTTTGTGGACGGTACTCTGGATTCCATGGATCGGGTACAGAACTATGACCTGGCTTCCGGAGCCACTGGCATCACCGATTTGTCCACCATTTCCCAGTACGTAGCGGATCAGGATCTGTGGAATGAAATTGTGGAGAAGACCAAAGCCGCGGAAGAGAAGATCAAAAATGACGAAATCGACGTTGTCAACGCTCAGGCGGGTGAGACACTGGAAGCTTCTGCCGTACCGAATGTAAACATTAAGTAAGATCTTGAAAACGGAAGCAGCCGTTCGTAGGCATACAAAAGCGGACGGCTGCTTTTGTTAAAGAGAGTGTAGGTGTTGTTATGAGTATCATCCGTACAGTCGACCTGACGAAAAAATTTGATGAGTTTGTGGCTAACGACCACATCAACTTGTCGGTAGAGCCTCAGGAGATCAAATGTATTGTCGGGGAAAACGGCGCCGGCAAATCCACCCTGATGAATATGCTGTACGGGACCCTGATCCCTACCAGCGGCAGCATTCTCATCGATGAACAGCCGGTAAAGTTTAAATCCCCTATTGATGCCATGAATCACGGTATCGGCATGGTTCACCAGCATTTCAAACTGGTTCCCAGCCTGACGGTATATGAAAATATTCTGCTGGGCACGGAGATTACCAAGAAAGGCCTGCCCCTGATTGACAGCGGGGAGGAGATCCGCAGGGTGCAGGGGATTATTGACGAATACCACTTTCAGCTCAAGCCTACTGATCGGGTAGAGGATCTGTCGGTTGGCCAGTGCCAACAGGTGGAAATCCTTAAGATGCTGTACCGCAATGTACGGATCCTGATTCTGGATGAGCCGTCGGCAGTGCTGACGCCTCAGGAGGTAGACCGGCTGATCGAAAACCTGAAGGATCTGCGGAAAAACGGGAAAACCATTATCGTCATTACCCACAAGCTGCGGGAAGTCATGGAACTGAGCGACAGCGTTACCGTTATCCGCCAGGGAAAAGTGATCGGTACCGTTATGACCAAGGATACCAATGAACAGGAACTGGCCCAGATGATGGTGGGCCGTGACGTGGTCCTGACGGTGAGCAACGAAGGCGGGATGCCGTCATCCGATGAAGTAGCGTATCGGGTGGAGGATCTACATACTATCAACGCTCACGGAGCGGAAGTGGTGAGCGGGGTCAGTTTTGAAGTAAAAAAGGGCGAAGTGTTTGGAATCGCCGGCGTGGAGGGCAACGGTCAAAGCGAGCTGGTCAAGCTGCTAACGGGCCTGATGACTACCACCAAAGGCAGGGTCTATCTGGAAGGCCGGGATATTACCAATTTATGGCCGGACCAGCTGAGAAAAGCCGGGATCGGCATTATCCCGGAGGATCGGTATGGGCAGGGACTGTGCCAGAGCATGAGCATACCGGATAACTGCATCGCCGGGTATTGGTACGATAAAGAGGTCTGCCAATATGGCGTGCTGAAAAAGAAATCCATCTTACAGCGTGCCCGGGAATACATTCAGAAATATGATATCCGGGTTGCCAGTGAACAGGGATATGTTTCTGAGCTGTCTGGAGGGAACGCGCAGAAGATCATTATTGCCCGGGAATTTGAAAGCCATCCCCGGCTGATCATTGCCTGCCAGCCCACCCGGGGCGTAGACGTGGGATCCATTGAATTTATCCACAAGCAATTACTGCGGTTCCGCAACGAAGGCTACTCTGTGCTGCTGATTTCCAGCGAGCTGAGCGAAATCATGAGTCTGTCGGATCGTGTGGCCGTTATGTATAAAGGGAAAATCATCGGCGAAGTGGATCCGAAGACCATTTCCACATCGGAGATCGGCCTGCTGATGGCAGGCGCCACTTCCCAGAGAAACGAGGTGCCGGTATGAAACAGTCCTCTTTGTCATCTAAATTTTCCGGCGTCAGCATCAAAGTAATCAATTCCCTGCTTCCCGTGCTGTTGGCGTTTTTCATCGGCGGCATCATTATCGCCGCTATTGGGGAAAACCCCTTGAGCGCTTATGGCACCATGATCGGAAAGCAATTGTTCACCGCGAAAGGGCTGGGCAATACCCTGCACTACGCTTCGCCCCTGATTCTGACGGGCCTGGCCATTGCCATTACCTTCAAGGCGAATATCTACAATATGGGCGTGGAAGGCCAGATGCTGTTGGGCGCCTTCTTTTCCGGGATCGTGGGTTCATCCCTCAGCACCGGCAACGCTATTGTGGATAAGCTGATGTGCTTTGCGGTAGGCGCCATCTGCGGTATGCTGTTCGCCCTGATCCCCGCACTGCTGAAGGCCTTTTTCCATGTGGATGAAATGGTGGTCACCCTGACCTTCAACTACGCTATGGCCAAAGTGCTGGAATATCTGGCTTCCGGGCCGTTTCGGGACGCCGGCGCCGGGTATGTGTGTACCCCGGCTATCGCGAACAGCGCTACCTTCAGCCGGTTGGGGAAATCCCGTTTGACCTTGTTCTTCTTTATCGCCCTGGCGATTTTCCTGGTCATGTGGTTTGTCATGAAACGGACGAAGCTAGGTTATCAGGTTACCGCCATCGGCAAGAATGCGGAATTCGCGGAAGCAACAGGTATGCGGGTTCGCTGCAAGATCATTATCCTGATGCTGATCAGCGGCGCTTTGGCTGGTATCGCCGGTTCCGGGTATATGATGAGCGAGCAGTTCCGGTATACCCTGGACTTCTCCGGCAGCCCGGGTCTCGGCTGGGACGGTATGCTGATTGCCCTGCTGGGCCGTCATTCGCCAGTGGGCATTTTGGTAGCTTCGCTTTTCTACAGCGTCCTGAAAACCGGCGCGGATACCATCAATACATATACCAGTGTTCCCAAAGAGATCGTAGCGGTTATCCAGAGCCTGATGATTCTGTTCCTGGCCGTCCAGTTCCTGAATGAACGGTTTGGTCTGATTGAGCGCTTCAAGAAGCTACGCGCTGAGAAGAAGGAGGCGTAAGAAATGGATTTTATAAATAACTTGTTATATAACTCTGTTTATAACGCGGCTCCTATTCTGCTGTGCGTATTGGGCGGCATTTTCGCCTACAAGGCCAATGTGCTGAATATCGCATTGGAAGGCTTGATGCTGGCGGGTGCTTTTGTATCCATGCTGGTGGCGTATCTGACCCATAACCTGTTCCTGGGCATTCTGTCCGCCATTGTAGTGTGCCTGCTGCTGGGATTGGTCTTCTCGGTGATGAGCGTTACCTACAAAGGAAACGTTATTGTGGTTGGTTTGGCTATCAATATGCTGGTTCCGGCTGTAGCGGATTTTGTGCTCAAGCTGATGAAGAGTTCCAACATCAATCTGACCTGGGCCAATGTCAACGATTTCAAGATCAACATTCCCTTTATTGAAGATATCCCGATCCTGGGCAGTATTCTCAGCGGGCATCCGCCGATTACGTATATCGCGTTCCTGATGATTATTGTCATGGCTGTACTGATGTATCGCACCAAATTCGGGGTTTATGTCCGTGTGGTGGGAGAGAACGATGACGCGGCACGCAGCCTGGGGCTCAAGAGCAATCAGTACAAATATATTGCGATTCTGATTGGCGCATTCTGCTGCGCGCTGGCCGGCATTAACCTTTCCATGGAACGGCTGGCTGTATTTACCAACGACATGACTGCCGGACGAGGCTTTATCGCTATTGCCGCCATTTATTGTGGCCGTGGGGCTCCCGGTCCCAGCGCGGTTTACGCTATTGCGTTTGGTGTGGCCAGCGCGTTGGCTACTCAGCTGACGGTTTCCGCCGGATCCGCCGCCGCACTGTTGGATGTGATTCCCTATGTGATCATGGGCGTAGTGCTGACAGTGGTATCCATTACCAAACGCCGCAAGGTGAAGGTACGTGGTTTCTAATCGAAAGGAGCGGATCAACCCATGAGCAAAAGCGCCTTGATCGTCGTGGATATGGTACACGACTTTACAGATCCCCAGGGGCTGGTATTCTACCCCCAGAACCGGGAGATTCTTCCCCGCATAGCCCAGGTAGTAAAACGCTGCCGGGATTATGGTATGACCATTGTGTTTATGCAGCATTGTTACCGTAAGGATAAGCCGGATAAGAATCTGGAGAATATGCGTCCCAACTGCATTGAAGGCAGCGGCGGGGAAGAGATTGATCCCCTG